>JBBQOT010000019.1:0-13113 GCA_038331165.1 Acetobacterales bacterium | reverse complement strand
TCATCCGACAGAACATCGTCGATTGACTCTGCACCGATCATCGATTTGATGCGATGTCTTATCGACTCGGCGCTGTGGCTGGCACCGCCGCCGGTCGCGTTGATCGCCGTGGTGAAGAAGTATTTCAGCTCATAGGTGCCGCGCGGCGTGGCCATATACTTGCTGCTGGTAACGCGGCTGATGGTGCTTTCGTGCAGCTCCGTCGCCTCGGCGATGTCGCGCAGGATCAACGGCCGCAGATGGGAAACGCCAAGCCGGAAGAAACCGTCCTGGCGACGCACGATTTCGGCGGCGACCTTCAGGATGGTCTGGGCGCGCTGCTGCAGCGATTTGACCAGCCAGTTGGCGGTCTGCAGCTTGTCGTTGAGAAAGGCGCGATCGTCCTTGCTGGCATTGGACAGCACGCGCGCGGTGAAGCTCTGGTTGACCAGCACGCGCGGCATGGTCTCGGGGTTCAACTCCAGCAGCCAGCCGCCGTCGGGCGCATGGCGCATCAGGATGTCGGGCACCACGGCGGCTGGCGGTGTCGCGTCCCAGGTGGCGCCGGGCTTGGGGTCGAGCGCCCTGATCTCGGCGATCATCTCGGTAAGGTCGGCGGCATCGACGCCGCACACGGCCATCAGCCGCTTGTGGTCGCGCCGGGCCAGCAGCTCCAGGTTGTCGAGCAGGGCCTGCATGGCGGGGTCGAGGCGGTTCTTCTCGGCCAATTGCACCGCCAGGCATTCGGCCAGCGAGGTCGCGAACATGCCGGTGGGGTCGAAGCGCATCATGCGCGCGCGCACCGCCTCGATGCGGGCAAGGTCGGTGCCCATCGCCTCGGCCAGTGCCTGTGGCGTGGCGGACAGGCGGCCGGAGGGTTCCAGCAGGGCGATGAGATAGGCGCCGATCAGCCGGTCGGCAGGGTCGCGGAACGTCAGGCGCATCTGCTCGCCGACATGTTCGCGCAAGGTGGGGCCGGCATTGGCGAAGTCGTCCAGCCCGCGCTCGTCGTCCTCGAAGGCGGTATTGCCGCCGCTGCCCATCGGAACGCCGTCGCCGGCGCCGCCGGGGTCGTAGCTGTTGCTGTCGTCGATCTCGAGCGGGGCGGCATCGGCGCTGGGGAGCTGGCCAGATTCGGCGGCGACGGCGGAATCGACCGGCCCGGCACCGGGAACGGCAAGCTGGTCGAGGGCCGCGCGTTCGAGGGCGGGAAAGTCAGAGGCGTCGTCGCGCTCCAGCAGCGGGTTGCGCTCCAGCTCCTCTTCGACGAAAGCAGCGGCTTCGAGGTTGGAGAATTGCAGCAGCTTGATCGCCTGCTGCAGCTGCGGCGTCATCACCAGTGTTTGCGACTGGCGCAGGTCGAGGCGGGGGCCGATCGCCATTACACGGCCACCGTCATGTGCGACCGCGGGCCGGTCGTCGTCGGATCAGTGCAAAAAGCATGCTCAGCAAGGTGCATGCCAACGAGCTTACAGCGAAAATCTTTCACCCAGGTAGACACGTCGCACATCCTCGTGCGCGACCACCTCCTGCGGAACCCCCTCCATCAGCACCTGACCGTCGTGCATGATGTAGGCGCGGTCAATGATTTCAAGGGTTTCACGCACATTGTGGTCGGTGATCAAAACCCCGATACCACGATGCTTGAGATGGGAGACCAGATCACGAATTTCGCCCACGGCGATCGGGTCGATGCCGGCCAGGGGCTCGTCGAGCAAAACATAGCTGGGCTGCGTCGCAAGCGCGCGCGCGATCTCGACGCGACGGCGTTCGCCGCCGGAAAGCGCCAGCGCCGGGGTGCGACGCAGGTGGCCGATGCCGAATTCGGCCAGCAATTCCTCCAGCATATGCTCGCGCCGGTCGCGCTCGGGCTCAACCACTTCGAGGGCGGCCATCACGTTCTGCTCGACGTTGAGGCCGCGGAACACGCTGGCTTCCTGCGGCAGGTAGCCGATGCCCAGGCGGGCGCGGCGGTACATCGGCAGGGTGGTGATGTCGTGGCCGTCGAGGCTGATGGTGCCGGTGTCGGGCTGCACCAGGCCGACGATCATGTAGAATGTGGTGGTCTTGCCGGCGCCGTTGGGGCCGAGCAGACCGACCGCCTCGCCACGGCGCAGACTGATCGAGACGTTCCGCACCACCGGCCGCTTGCGGTAGACCTTGCCAACACCGGTGGCCGCAAGGCCCATCGTCGCCGGGTCGGGAGCCAATGCCGGGTGGGGATCGCCGGCGGCGCCGGTCAACGGCGGGCGCCGGGTTGGGCCGGAGCAGGTTGCGCCGGAGTCGGCGTACTGTTGGGCATGATCACGCCCTGCACCCGCGCGCCGGGGTCGGCGAGCATGCGGGCGACCCCGCTGCGCATGTTTACGTCGGCGGCCGGGCCGTTGATCTGGTTCTGGCCGCTGGTCACGCGCACGTTGCCGATCACCCGCGCCACCCCGGTTTCCGGCAGGTACACGCCGCGGTCGCCGCGCACGATGTCGGTCTGCGTACGTGCTTCGACATTGCCGTACGCCTCCATGCGCTTGAGCTTGCTGCCAGCGCCGGGCGGCTCGCTGCCGCCTGACACGGGTGGGGCGGGGCGCACTGGGGCGGGCTTGTCTTCCTCCATATAGGCCACGAGCACGTCGGCCGCGAGGCGGCGGGCGTCGGAGGTCACCGCCACCGCGTTGCCGCGCGCCACCGCCATGCGCTTCTGCGACCAGTACTCCAGGCTGTCGCGCGCGGTCAGCACCTGGGTGGGGGTGGTGAGCTTCAGGGCGCGGCCGGTCATCACCATGACCGCCTGGTCGATGTCGTAGACGGCACGATCCCCCACCGCCTCGTCGGTCGGGGTGAAGATGCGCACGTTGCCCTCGGCCTCCAGCCGGTAGATCTCGTTGCCGCCGGAGCCGCCGCCCGGGCCGGGCTGCGCAGTGCCCTCAGCGGGGGCGTTGCCCGCCTTCTTGCGGTAGCGCGCCACCAGGCGGTCGGCGATCACGGTGACGTTGTCGCGCACCGCGCGGGCATCGCCGGATGCCACCACCAGCTGTTCGGCCTCGCGCCACTCGAAGCCGTCGCGTGCGGTGATGGCGATCGGGCCGCCGCTGGACAGGTCGATCTGCTGTGCCGCGGCCGCCACCGGCGCCATTGCCAACACCACAAGCAACACCCGGCGCCTCATTTCTGCGCCCCGTTCAACACCAGCCGCGCCGGGCCGGTGAACTGCACCACGGCGCCGCGGTCCAGCACCGTGAAGCCCTGGGCATCGAGCACACCGAAGGGGCCCTCGGCGTGCACCATCTCATTGCCGGCGGCCGCATTGGCACGCAAATCGATGCTGGCCGCCTCGGTCTCCAGCGTGGTGCCGTCGTCACGGTAGAGTGTCACGTCGCCGGCGAGGTCGAGCCGGTTCGACTTTTGCGCGAACACGCCACGCCGCGCCTGGACCATCATCCATTCGCCCGATTGCAGCAGCATGTCGGCCTTCGGCGCTTCGAGGTCGGTGCGCTCGGGCCCGACCTGGAGCACCCTGGCGGCGGTGACGGTATAGGGCCGGCCGGTGGAATCCACGCCGTCGTAGTGCGCCTCGGAGAGTTGGCCGCCATCCGGGGTGACGTCGGCGCGACGGTAGCTGATGCGGCTGCGGTCGCCATTGCCGTTCAACTCCGGGTAGAACGCCACCAGAAGCAACAGGGCAAGGGCCACCAGCGGCAGCAGCCGCTTGGCCATGCCGATCAGCCAGCTTCGGTGTGGGCGCGGCGCCACGGGGCGGCGGCGCAGGGCGGCGAAGCTGTTCCGGCCCAACGTCCGATGTGGCGGGCGCGGCGCGGGAATCTGCGAGGGTATCGGGGTGGGCATGGGGAGTGGGCTCATGCGCGAGGACCGCTATGGCGCATGCTAGGCCACCGCGGCGCGCAGCAGGTCGTGAATATGCAGAATGCCGAGCGGGCGCCGGTCGGCATCGACGACGAACAGCGTGGTGATCGGGCGCTCAGGCGCATTCATCAGGTGCAGCGCCTCGGCAGCCAGCATATCGGGGCCGATGGTGCGCGGGGCGGCGGTCATCACCTCGCCCAGGCGACGGGCCAGCAAAGCGGGGCCCATGGAACGGCGCAAATCGCCGTCGGTGAAAATGCCGCATAACCGGCCCGCGGCATCGACCACGCCGAGGCAGCCGAAGCGCTTCGATGTCATCAGCACCAGGGCCGCATCCATGGTCATCTCGGGGGCGGCGAGCGGCAGGGCATCGCCGGCATGCATGATCTCGCGCACCCGGCGCAGCCGGGCACCCAGCTTGCCGCCGGGATGGAACTGACGGAAATCGGCCGCGCCGAAGCCACGGCGGGTCAGCAACGCGACGGCCAGCGCATCGCCAAGCGCCATCTGCATGGTGGTGGAGGTGGTGGGCGCGAGGCCCATCGGGCAAGCCTCACGCGCGGCAGGCAACAGCAAGGCAACGTCGGCGGCGGTGGCCAGCGCGCTGCCGCCGCGCGCGGTGATGGCCACCAGCGGCAGGCCGAAGCGGCGGGAATGCGCGACCAGGTCGGCCAGTTCAGCCGTCTCGCCCGAGTTGGACAGCGCCAGCACCGCGTCGCCCGCCACGATCATGCCCAGGTCGCCATGGCTGGCCTCGGCGGGATGCACGAACAGCGCCGGCGCGCCGGTCGAGGCCAGGGTGGCCGCGATCTTGCGCGCGACATGGCCGGACTTGCCCATGCCGGACACCACGATGCGCCCGGTGGCGCCCGCCAGCAGGTCGACCGCCCGGCAGAAGCTGCCGTCGAGTGCGGCGGCAAGCGCGCCCAGCCCGGCCGCCTCGGCGGCGAGCACATCTCGGGCGACATCAAGGTCGCTCGCCAAGGTCGCAAGGGCGGCGGTCATACGGTGGTCGGTTCCAGCCAGGTACGGCGGCGGGACATGGTGCCGCGCAGCACTGAGATAGGGTGGAGTTACGGCGCCGGAACCCCGCCGGTCAAGCAAGCCGGCATGCACCGGGCTCAGTGGGCGAAGATGTCGGGGTCTTCCCAGCCCAGCACGTCAAGCTGCCCGCGTGCGGGCAGAAAGGCGAAACAGGCCTCGGCCAGCTCCCGCCGCCCCTCGCGCACCAACAAGCCCTCCAGCTTGGCCCACAGCGCATGCAGGTGCAGCACGTCCGACGCGGCATAGGCCAACTGTTCGGGCGACAACGCGACAGCCCCCCAATCGGAGGTCTGCTGCTGCTTGGACAGGTCGACGCCCAGCAATTCGCGGCACAGATCCTTCAACCCGTGCCGGTCGGTATAGGTGCGCACCAGCTTGGCGGCGATCTTGGTGCAGCGCACCGGGGCGACGCGGATGCCCAGCGCATGCTGCAGCAGCGCCACGTCAAAGCGCGCGAAATGCATCAGCTTCACGGTAGCGGGGTCGGACAGCACGCGCTTCAGGTTCGGGCAGTCCGCCCCTCGCCCGCCCAGCAACGGCGGGATGATCTGCACCAGGTGCACCACGCCGTCGCCGTCCGACATCTGCACCAGGCACAGCCGGTCGCGCCGCGAGTCGAGGCCCATCGCCTCGGTGTCGACCGCCAACACGGGGCCGAGCGAAAGACCTTCCGGCAGGTCGTGTTTGTGGAGGTGAATGGTAGCGTTGGCCATGAACTGAACGGTATCCGCCATTGCCGGTGCCCCTTGGGGGATTCACCCTATATTGACGGGCGTAGAGAATGGTGGCTGCGCCGCCGCGATCCGATTGGTGCCCAGGAGAAGACTCGAACTTCCACGACCTTACGGCCACAGGTACCTGAAACCTGCGCGTCTACCAATTCCGCCACCTGGGCATATCGGCACCGATCCGCGATGCGGGACGGACGGTGGCCGGGCGATGTAGCCGCCGGCCGGGCCGGCGTCAACTGCCCCTGGCCGGCACGGTGGAAGATTTGTTGCATCGTGCCGATGGCGCGACGTGGCGCTTGAGGCGGCGCCGCGGCGGCCATATCAAGGGATGGAATGTTCGGAGGCGTGTCATGACGGATCGCAGCATCGCGACGGTGTTCGGTGGCACCGGGTTCATCGGGCGCCATGTCGTCCAGCGCTTGGTCGCGGCTGGTCACGAAGTGCGCGTGGCGGTGCGCGATACCGAGGCGGCGCAGGTGCTCAAGCCACTTGGCGTAGTCGGCCAGGTGGTGCCCCTGCATGCTCCGCTCAGCGACGCCGCTGCGGTGGCGCGCGCGGTGGTCGGGGCGACGCTGGTGGTCAATTTGGTCGGCATTCTGGCGGAAGCAAAGCCCGGCGACTTCGACCGCGTCCATCACCAGGGCGCGGCCATCATCGCGCGAGCCTGCGCTATTGCCGGGGCGCAGCGGCTGGTGCACCTCAGCGCGATCGGCGCCGATGCGGCCAGCCCCAGCCTGTATGCGCGCAGCAAGGCGGCGGGCGAGGCGGCGGTGCGCGCCGCGTTCCCGGCGGCGGTGATCCTGCGCCCCTCGGTGGTGTTCGGGCCTGACGATGCGTTCTTCAACCGCTTCGCGCGCATGGCCCAGATCGCCCCGATAATGCCGGTGTTCGCCGGCGACACCCGGTTCCAGCCGGTGCATGTCGGCGACGTGGCCGACGCGGTTCTCGCAGGGCTGACCCGCGCGGATGTGCAGGGCAAAACCTTCGAACTGGGCGGCCCGAAGGTCTGGACCATGCGGGAACTGCTGGTGTGGATCATGACGCAGAGTGGCCATCGCCGTCCGATGGTGCCGGTGCCGGCAGGGCTGGCGCGACTGCAGGCGTCGGTTCTGGAGCGGCTGCCGGGCAAGCTGCTGACGCGCGACCAGCTGATTCTGCTGAAACGCGACAATGTCGTGGCCGATGGCGCGGCCGGGCTGGCTGAGCTGGGTATCGCACCGCTGGCGGTGGAACAGGCTGTGCCGGCTTATCTGGCGCGCTACCGCCCGGGTGGCGTGGCATCGGCGCAGCCCTAATAGGACCGACTCGGGATTAATTTTTCAGCCAGAGGCTCTCATTGCGCCATGTCAATCATCGAGGACCGATTTTATAGGCAGTCATACTGACGTAAATTGATTGGCGTTGCTAAGCGCAATGTCATAGGATGATGTCATAGTCGTCCCACCGGGAGCCGTCAGATGCCCGACCGCATGTTGCAGTTCGTCGCCTTGCCCCAGCAGACGCCGGCCAAGCGCGGCTCGGCGACGCGGTCGCAGGATTTCCAGGAAATCTACGACGAATACCTGCCGGCCCAGGCCGCCGCCCAGGCCAGCCGGTGCAGCCAGTGCGGCGTGCCGTTCTGTCAAATCCATTGCCCGCTGGGGAACAACATCCCCGACTGGCTGAAGCTCGCCGCCGAGAATCGGTTGGAGGAGGCGTACGAACTCAGCGCCGCCACCAACAACTTCCCCGAGATCTGCGGCCGCATCTGCCCGCAGGACCGGCTGTGTGAGGGCAACTGCGTCATCGAAAAAAGTTTTGATAGCGTCACCATCGGCGCTGTCGAGCGCTTCATCACCGACACCGCCTTCGAAAACGGCTGGGTGAAGCCGGTGCGGCCACGGCGCGAGCGGGCGCAGTCGGTCGGCATCATCGGCGCCGGCCCCGGCGGGCTGGCGGCGGCCGAACAACTCCGCACGCATGGCTATCAGGTGCATGTCTATGACCGCTACGACCGCGTCGGCGGGCTGATGATCTACGGCATTCCCGGCTTCAAGCTGGAAAAGCCCGTGGTGGAGCGGCGCGGCAAGCTATTGGCGGACGGCGGCGTGCAGTTCCACCTGAACTGCGCCGTGGGGGGGGATGTCGCTCTGCACGAATTGCGGGGGCGCCACGACGCGGTGCTGATCGCCACCGGCGTCTACCGCGCGCGCGACATTGGCGGCCCCGGCGCCGGGCTGGGCGGGATCGTGCCGGCGCTCGACTATCTGACCGCGGCCAACCGCACCGGGCTGGGGGACGCGGTGCCGGCGTATGCCGATGGCACGTTGGATGCGCGCGCCAAGCGCGTGGTGGTGGTGGGCGGCGGCGACACGGCGATGGACTGCGTGCGCACCGCGCTGCGCCAGGGTGCCGCCTCGGTCACCTGCCTGTACCGCCGCGACCGGGCCAACATGCCCGGCTCCCTGCGTGAGGTGAAGAACGCCGAGGAGGAGGGGGTACGCTTCCAATGGCTCGCGGCACCCGAGGCCTTCCTGGGCGACGGGGCGGTCACCGGGGTGCGGGCGGTGAAGATGCACCTGGGCCTGCCCGATGCCTCGGGCCGCCAAGCGGTCGAGCCGGTGGCCGGCAGCGGCTTCACCCTGCCAGCGGACCTGGTCATTAAGGCACTGGGCTTCGACCCCGAGGACTTGCCGACTGCATTCGGCGAACCGGCGCTGGCGGTGTCGCGCAGGGGCACGCTGAGCATCGACCCAAGCAGCTTCATGACCAGCCTGGCGGGCGTGTTCGCCGCCGGCGACATCGTGCGCGGCGCCTCACTGGTCGTCTGGGCGATCCGCGACGGGCGCGACGCGGCGGCGGCGATGCATGCCCACATGCAGCGCGCCCAGCAGTTGGCGGCGTGACGATGCGCGGGATGCCGGGCTGCCTGTTCGTCGCCATGCTTGCCGCCACCACGATGGCCAGCGACGCGCTGGCGCAGAGCACGCGCCCCGCAACAAGCGCGCCCGGGGTCGAGGAAAATCGCCGCGAGGCCCGCGCGCTGGCCGATATCCTGGACATTCCGCGCCAGGCCGAAGCGCTGCTGGCCAAGATGCGCGACGAGATGATCCAGTCAACGATGCGCACCGGCGAGATGAATGAGGAAAGTGCGACCGCCGTGGTCGACGACATCCTGATGCCGAACTTCCGCGCCCGCAGCGGCGAATTGCTGGCCGAGATGATCGAACCTTATGCGGTGAACTTCACATTTTCCGATCTGCGGGGGCTGCGGGCCTTCTTCGCCTCGCCGCTGGGCCAGAAGCTCCTGCGCACCCAGCCGGTGGCGCGCGCGCAGGCCGAACAGGCGGGGCTGGCGTGGGGACAGCGTCTGTTCCAGGATTCGGTTGACCGCCACGTGGATGAGCTGCGTGCCCGCGGACTGAAATTCTGAAGGGGTAGCGACATGAAGATCACCAATAAGGTTGCCGCCGGCGCATTGCTGCTGGCCAGCGTGGTCGCGGCGGGCACGGCATGGGGTCAGGCGGCGCCGGCGCCCACTCCGGCCGCGCCACCCGCGCAGCCGGCCGCGCCGGCACCGGTCGTCACCGAGGCAAGCCGACGCGAGTCGCGCGCGCTGGGCGACAAGCTGGGCTGGGAGGCGCAGGTGCGCGGCATCATCAACACGTTGCGCACCGCCATCATCGTCAACCTGGCCCAGACCAACAGCAAGACACCGCAGGACATGATCGCGGTGGTGGACGATCTGCTGATGCCCGATTTCGTCGGCGACGCCAGCGCGCTGCACGGTATGATCGTCGAGGCCTGGGCCGGTGCCTTCACCGCCGACGAGTTGCGCAATCTGCGCAGCTTCTACAACACCCCGCTGGGCGACAAGCTGCTGCGCTCAATCCCGCAATTGAACAACGTGATCAACCAGGCCGGCCAGACCTGGGCACAGAAGGTGTATCAGGCGTCGCAGCAGAAGCACGCCGAGGAGTTCACCAAGCGCGGGCTCAAGTTCGCCCCCTGATCCACTAGGAGCCGCCATGTCGGAGCTCGCCGCGCCGGCCGACGCCGGTCACATCTTCGTGCGCGACTGGCACGACAACGCCGCCCGCCTGGTGGATACCTACAACCCGTCGCAGGAACACGATGCCTGCGGCGTGGGGCTGGTGGCCGCACTCGACGGGCGGGCGCGGCGCGACGTGGTGCAGGCCGGCATCGACGCGCTGAAGGCGGTGTGGCACCGCGGCGCGGTCGATGCCGACGGCAAGACCGGCGACGGTGCGGGCATCCATGTCGAAATCCCGCAGGATTTCTTCGCGGATGCCGTGCGCCGCGGCGGCGACAGGCTGCGCCCTGGCCCGATCGCGGTCGGCCAGGTCTTCCTGCCCAAGACCGACCTGGGTGCACAGGAGCGTTGCCGCCAGATTGTCGAAAGCGAAATCATCGCCTTCGGCTACGCCATCTATGGCTGGCGTCAGGTGCCGATCGACACGACGTGCATCGGCGAGAAGGCCAACGCCACCCGCCCTGAGATCGAACAGATCATGATCTGGTCGCCCAAGGGCGCGGCCACCGACGTCGGCGCTTTCGAACGCGACCTGTTCGTGATCCGCCGCCGCATCGAAAAACAGGCGATCGCCGCGCAAATACCCGAGCTGTATTTCTGCTCCCTGTCGTGCCGGTCGATCATCTACAAGGGCATGTTCCTGGCCGAGAGCCTGTCGGAGTTCTACCCCGACCTGCGCGACGAACGCTTCGTCAGCCGCTTCGCCATCTACCACCAGCGCTATTCCACCACCCCCGTCCCCACCTGGCGGCTGGCCCAGCCGTTCCGCGCACTGGCCCATAACGGCGAGATCAACACGCTGTCGGGCAACGTCAACTGGATGAAAAGCCACGAGACGCGGCTGTCGGCACCGCAGCTCGACCCGTTCATGGACGACATCAAGCCGGTCATCCAGGCCGGCGGGTCCGACACGGCCACGCTCGATAACGTCTTCGAGGTTCTGCTGCGTGCCGGCCGCGACGCGCCAATGGCCAAGGCGCTGATGATCCCGGCCAGCATCGGCAACGACGCCACCATGAAACAGGCGTATAAGGACATGTTCCTGTACTGCAACAGCGTCATGGAGCCGTGGGATGGCCCCGCGGCACTCGCCGCCACCGACGGGCGCTGGGTCATCGCCGGGCTCGACCGCAACGGCCTGCGCCCGCTACGCTACACCATCGCCCGCAACGCCCTGCTCATCGTCGGCTCCAAGGCCGGCATGGTTAAGCTCGACGAAAGCGAGATCGCCGAGAAGGGCCGCGTCGGCCCGGGCCAAACCATCGGCGTCGACCTCGATACCGCCACTTTCTACGGCGACGAGGCGATGAAGGACATGCTGGCCGCCCGCCAGCCCTTCGGCGAATGGGCCAAGCGCATCCGTCAGATCGACCACATCGTGAAAACCGATGCGCCGGAGCCAATCCTTTACGACCGGGAGGAGCTGCGCCGCCGCCAGCTTGCCGTCGGCACCACGCTGGAGGAGCTGGAGATGATCCTGCATCCCATGGTGGAAGATGCGCAGGAGGCAATCGGCAGCATGGGCGACGACACGCCGCTGGCGGTGCTGTCGGAAAAGCATCGCGGCCTGCACCATTATTTCCGCCAGGGGTTTTCACAAGTCACCAACCCGCCGATCGACAGCCTGCGCGAAACCCGGGTGATGACGCTCAAGACCCGCCTGGGCAACCTCGGCAACGTGATGGACGAGGACAGCAGCCAGTTCGATCTGTTGCAGCTGGAATCCCCGGTGCTTTCCACCGCCGAATTCGCCGCGATGCGCGAAACCATGGGCCGCGCCGCCTGTGTCGTCGACTGCACCTTTGCGGTCTCGGAAGGAGAATCCGGCCTGCGCGCGGCCCTGGAACGCATTCGCCGTGAAGCCGAAGAAGGCGTCCGCGTCGGCTGCACCCATGTCATCCTGACCGACGAGGCGATGGACGCCACGCGGGTTGCCATCCCGATGATCCTGGCCACCGGCGGTGTGCACACCCATCTGGTGCGCTCGTCGCTGCGCACCTTCACCAGCATCAACGTGCGCGCCGCCGAGTGCCTCGATGTGCACACCTTCGCGGTGCTGATCGGCGTGGGTGCGACCACCATCAACGCCTATCTGGCACAGGAGGGCATCGCCGACCGGCAGCGGCGCGGGCTGTTCGGCGACATCACGCTGAAGGAGGCGGTGCAGCGCTTCAAGAAAGCCGTCGACAAAGGCTTGTTGAAGATCATGTCCAAGATGGGCATCTCGGTGATCTCGTCGTATCGCGGCGGCTATAATTTCGAGGCGATCGGCCTGTCGCGGCAGTTGGTGGGCGAGTTCTTTCCAGGCATGCAATCGCGCATCTCCGGCATCGGGCTGTCGGGCATCGCGCGCAAGATTCTCGCACTGCATGAGGCGGCGTGGGACGCCGACATGCCGGCGCTGCCGATCGGCGGCCTGTACAAGCTGCGCCAGCGCGGCGAGACCCATGCCTTCGACGGCGGCCTGATCCACATGCTGCAGGAGGCGGTGGCGACCGATAGCTTTTCCCTTTACCGCCGCTACGCCGACGCCGTGCGCCGCATGCCCCCCGTCGCCCTGCGCGACCTGCTGGATTTCCGCGAGCAGGGCCGCAAGCCGATCCCGGTGGACGAGGTCGAGAGCATCACCGAACTCCGCAAGCGCCTGCTGGCCCCAGGCATTTCGCTCGGTGCGCTATCGCCCGAGGCGCATGAGACGCTGTCGATCGCAATGAACCGCATTGGTGCCCGCTCCGATTCCGGCGAGGGCGGCGAAGACCCCGCGCGCGCCAAGCCGCGGGCCAATGGCGACAACGCCAATTCGGCAATCAAGCAGATCGCATCCGGGCGCTTCGGCGTGACCGCGGAATACCTGAACAACTGCCGCGAGATCGAGATCAAGGTGGCCCAGGGCGCCAAGCCCGGCGAAGGCGGCCAGCTGCCCGGCTTCAAGGTCACCGACCTGATCGCCAAGCTGCGCCATTCCACCCCCGGGGTGATGCTGATTTCTCCGCCGCCGCATCACGACATCTACTCGATCGAAGACCTGGCCCAGCTGATCTACGACCTCAAGCAGATCAACCCGGAAGCAACCGTGTGCGTGAAGCTGGTCGCGCGCTCCGGCATCGGCACCATCGCCGCCGGCGTGGCCAAGGCGCGCGCCGATGCCATCCTCATCTCCGGCCATTCCGGCGGCACCGGGGCAAGCCCGCAAACCTCGGTGAAATATGCCGGGCTGCCATGGGAAATGGGGCTGAGCGAAACCCACCAGGTGCTGATGCTGAACCGCCTGCGCCACAAGGTGAAGCTGCGCACCGATGGCGGCATCAAGACCGGGCGCGACGTGGTGATCGCCGCCATGCTGGGGGCCGAGGAATTCGGCATCGGCACCGCGTCGCTGGTCGCCATGGGCTGCATCATGGTGCGCCAGTGCCACTCCAACACCTGCCCGGTGGGCGTGTGCTCGCAGGATGAGAAGCTGCGGGCCAA
>JBBQOT010000018.1:0-13256 GCA_038331165.1 Acetobacterales bacterium | reverse complement strand
CCTGCAGCGCCGCCAAGTGGAAGACACGCTGGCGCTGAAGGTCGACATCGCCATCCCCGACCTGCCGCGGATCGTCTCCAACGCCACTAATATAGGTGAGCCCGCGGCGACCGCGCGCAGCCCGCTGCGCACCGCGATCGTCGAGCTGACCGGGTTGGCCGCCGCCAACGGCTTGCTCGACATGGGCAAGCGCGGCGACGACGCCACCGCCACCGCCCCCGCCCGTCGCGGCTGGCGCCTGTTCGGAGGGCGCGGATGAGCTTCGGCTCGATCGGATTCGGTCGCCGCCGCGCCGCGGGCGACTCTGACAGGCCTGCCGCCGCCCCGGCGATCGCTGCCGAGCGCAGCATGAGCGTGGTCACCGCCTCGGCCAGCGCACCGCCCGAGGCGATCGCCGAGCTGCGCATCCTGTGCCTGGCCCGGCTCGAGCCGAACGCGGTTGCCGCCCTGTCACCCGAACGCCTGGCCACCGAGGTCGAAAAGCTGATCTCGGAGATTGCCACCGACCGGCGCGTGCACCTGAACGGCATCGAGCAGCACATGCTGGCCAAGGAGCTGGTCAACGACATGCTGGGTCTCGGCCCGCTGCAGCCGCTGCTGGATGACGAGCGGGTGGCCGACATCATGGTGAACGGCCCATACAAGGTGTTCGTGGAGCGCGGCGGCAAGGTGGAACTGTCCAACGTGCGCTTCCGCGATGAGAGCCACCTCGCCTCAATCTGCCAGCGCATCGCCGCCGGGGTGGGCCGCCGCGTCGACGAAGCAAGCCCGATGGTCGATGCCCGCCTCAAGGACGGCAGCCGCGTCAACATCGTCTTCCCGCCTTTGGCGCTCGACGGTCCCTGCATGTCGATCCGCAAATTCACCAAGAAGCCAATCGACTTCGAGCGGCTGATCGGCTTCGGGGCACTCACCCGCCCGGTCGCCAAGATCCTGTCGCTGGCCTCGGCGTCACGGCTGAACATCGTCATCTCCGGCGGCACCGGTTCCGGCAAGACCACGATGATGAACGCCCTGTCGCGCCTGATCGAGGAAAGCGAGCGCGTGGTGACGGTGGAGGACGCAGCCGAACTGCAACTCCAGCAGCCGCACGTGGTGCGCCTGGAAACGCGGCCGTCCAGCCTGGAGGGCAAGGGTGAAATCACCCAGCGCGACCTGGTGCGCAACGCCCTGCGCATGCGCCCCGACCGCATCATCATCGGCGAGGTGCGCGGCGGCGAGGCCTTCGACATGCTGCAGGCGATGAACACCGGCCACGACGGCTCGATGTCGACCATCCACGCCAACACCACCCGCGACGCGCTGATCCGTATCGAGAACATGGTCCAGATGGGCAATATGGGCCTGCCGTCCAAGGCCATCCGCACCCAGATCGTCAGCGCCGTGCACCTGATCGTCCAGGTCGAGCGCCAGCGCGATGGTGGCCGACGGGTGACCCAGGTGACCGAAATCTGCGGCATGGAAGGCGAAGTCGTGCTGATGAACGACATCTTCCAGTTCGTGATGGACGGCGAAACCGCCAACGGGCGCATCGCCGGGCACTACAAGGTCAGCCGCGCCCGCCCCGCCTGCAACGAGCGGCTGGTCTATTTCGGCTACGAGCGCGAGTGGATGGCCGCTCTCGACGAAGCCGCCGGAGCCGACCATGCCCGTTGAGACACGCCTGTGGCTGCTCGCCGGGTCGTTCGTGCTGCTGGTCGGCATGCTCGTGGCCGCAATCGGCATCATGGGTGAGCGTAAGCGCCAGCAGCGTATCCAGACCCGGCTGGCCGGCATCGGCGGCACCGCCGGCGACGACATCAAGCCGGTGGAGATGCGCATGCGCATCACCCGCGCCGAGGTATCCGACCACAAAAGCCGGATGCGCCGGCTGATCGGCATCTTCGGCTTCGACCCGGCGCACGCCACCCACTACCCCATCCCCTGGATCATCGTCCTGGCCCTGGCGATGCTGGTGGCCCGCGTGGTCGCCGGGGTGCTGACCATCGTCGCCGGCGATCTCGCATTCTTCGCCATTCCGGTAATCTGGGTGTTCCTGGCGCGGTCCTTCTTCGGCTGGGTCGACGACCGCCGGCGCCAGTTGCTGCGCAACCAGATGCCCGACGCGCTGTCGATGATCGTGCGCTCGGTGCGTGTGGGCATTCCGGTCACCGAGGCAATGCGCCATGTCGCCCGCCAGTCGCAGTCGCCGACCGCCCCCGAGTTCGAACGCATCGCCAGCGACCTGAGTATCGGCACGCGGCTCGACGTTTCTCTTAAGTCCATGGCGCAACGTGCTGGTTTACCGGAATATCAGTTCTTCGCTACTGCCTTGTCGCTGCAATCCCAGACCGGCGGCGGGCTGACCGAGACGCTGGAGAACCTGGCCGACGTGATCCGCAAGCGGGTGGCGCTGCGCTCCAAGGCCTATGCGCTGGCCTCTGAGGCGCGCACCAGCTCGATGGTGCTGGCCGCCCTGCCCTTCGTCTCCGGCCTCGGCCTTGCGGTGCTCAGCCCGTCCTACATCGCCGTGCTGTTCACCGAAGAATCCGGCCGCAACCTGCTGGGCATCGCCATGCTGTCGCTCTCCACCGGCATCCTGGCGATGCGCCTGATCATCCGGACAAGCCTGAAATGACCAATCCCGTCTTGATTGCCGTGGCTTTCGTGATGACGCTGGCCATGGTCGCGTCGGGCGTGGCGCTGATGCGCCATGCCAGGCGCGAGGAGAAGCTGCGCGACCGGCTGCGCATGGCCAACGGCACGTACATCGCGCGCACGGCACAGGCGGCCCAGGCGCCGATGGCCGGCGCCGCGCTGGCCCGAATGGTGGCGGCAATCGGCGGGCGCATCGCCCGAAGCGGCGTGCTGTCGCGCAAAACGGTCGAGGAACTGGAAAAGGCGCTGGCGGTGGCCGGCATGTCGGGCCGCAGCGCGCTCGGCCTGTTCATCGGCTGCAAGATCCTGCTGCTGGTCTGCCTGCCGGTGATCGCGGTAGTGGTGACCCAGCAGGTCGAGATGGATTCCACCCTGTCCAACCTGCTGCCGGCCGCCGCCGCCGTGCTGGGGCTGGTCGGCCCCGACATGGTGGTGCGCAAGTTGCGCGACGGTTACGTCAAGAAGGTCGAGGCCGGCATGCCCGACGCGCTCGACATGCTGCTGATCTGCACCCAGGCCGGCCTGCCGCTGGAACCGGCGCTGACCCGGGTCGCGCTGGAGATCGTCACCGCCCATCCGCAGATCGCCTGGGAGTTCGAGCAGACGGTGAACGAGTTGCAGGTGAACTCCGACGTGCGGGTGGCGCTGACCAACCTGGGCGAGCGCACCGGGCTGGAGAGCGTGAAGCGCCTGACCGCCACGCTGATCCAGACCATGCAGTACGGCACTCCGCTGGGCGAGGCACTCCGCGCGCTCGGCAGCGAGATGCGCACCGAGACGCTGATCCGCTTTGAGGAGAAGGCCGCCCGCCTGCCGGTGCTGCTGACGCTGCCGATGGTCGCCTTCATCCTGCCCACCATCTTCATCGTGGTCGCCGGCCCGGCCGGGCTGCGCCTGATGGCCGCCTTCAACTGACCCAGGGCGCCCCGCCACCGCGCCCCAGCCCATCGTGAACGTTAATGTTCGCGCTTTGACGCTACCTTCCGCGCCGAGCCGTGCCGGCCGGAATGCCATGCCAGCCTGCCGTGGCGGCACCAAAAGCCACGCCGAATCCCGCATCGCCGGCCGGCGCAGGCTCGCTTCCGCTAGCCCGCAAAATGCGATTCACGATGGCGAAATATCTTGTGAAAAGGGGCGCTTACCCCTCTGCCCTACGGCGCGCTGGCAGGACGGGGAAATGTCGCACCTCGAATCCGGGCACGCCGGCGGCGATTGACTGGCGTTTGCAGGTACAGAGTCACGACTCAGTAGTACATTATCGTCAAACGGCCTCTGATTGTGACACGCGAGGTTGAAAGTAAATCGAAAGAAAGCGTTCTTGTTAAGAACCGATCCGAATGATTCTGGAAAAGACGATCGTTTCACCGATTCAAGGTTCGATGATTCTAAGTGTAGCCGATCGGTTCGAGCTTGACTCAACCTTGATTCAATCGGGAATTTCTGTCCGGTTCACAATATAAAACTAGCTATTACCGAAAAATTAACAGGAAAGGGCTTCTCTTTCACGTTAACTGATGTTACTTTTCACCTGCCAAACGGGATGCGCAGGATGCGGATACTCATTGCGGAAAAGAACCGGAGCTTTCGCGCCGAATTTGTCGAGCTGATCACGCACTGCCACCCTAATTGGCAGATCGTGCAGACCGCCGATGTGGTCGAGCTGCGGACAAGGCTCGGCGCGTCACGCTTTGATGTCGTCTTCCTCGACCTCCATTTGCCGGGGCTGCATGCCTATCTCACCCTCGGCACGCTGCGCTCCGACTACCCGCATGCGAAATTTATCGGCCTGGGCGACACCAACGACTGCGCCACCATCATCCGCTGCTTCGAAGACGGGCTCGGCGGCTACATCTCGCGCGGCTGCAGCGGCATCAACATGATCCGCACCCTCAAGGTGATCGCCACCCCCGACCTGTTCATCTCCACCGGCAACAGCGAACCCAGCCGCGCCGCCGAAGCCGCCCCAGCCCTGTATGAAGCCGCCCCACGTCAAACCCCGCCACACGTAGCCGAGGCCCCTGCCCACCCGCTCACCGCCCGCCAGGCCGACGTGCTGAACCTGCTCGCCGAGGGCCGTTCCACCAAAGACATCGCCCGCCGTCTCGGCCTCGCCGTGCCCACGGTCAAGACCCACCTCGCCGCCGTCTACCGCCAGCTCGGCGCCCGCAACCGGCTCCAGGCGGTGGTCAAGGCCAGCGCGCTGTCCTCCTCCGGCAGCGCCGTCACCTCGATGATGCGCGGTCTCAGCCAGGGCGAGATGTTCGAACGGCACTTCGCCGCGGGCTGAGCCCCGCCAACCGGCCCAGGGCTATCGCAAATGAGTTTCCGCGAATTGCCCCAGGAGACGGGCCACGAACTCATCGTTCCACCCGGCTCGCTTGAGCTTTCCTCTGTCGATCCCTTGGAGCCCTCCAACCGAGCCAAGTTGAGGGCCATCCGGCATAGAAGCCCCATGTTTTCCGGGCCATGATCCTTCCAATTAAATTGCGATCCTCGTTCATCGTCACGTCGAGGACCCAGTGCAGTCCATTCTCGATACCCTATTGCGCCCGCGCCACTGCGGTGAACCGCAGTGCTGAAAGCGGCGTGCTCAGCAAGTAATACAAACCCTTCTAATGATTGACCGATAGAGAAAGCCAAGGCCAGGGCTCTGCCCTGGACCCGCCAAAGGCCGACGGCCTTTGGAAACCCATTAGTTTTCTTAAGGTTAAGGTGCAGGGGCTTGGCCGTCGCGCGGAAGCGCGCGCGAGTCCGGCTGGGGTTTGGGGCGAAGCCCCATGCTTGCCTGATCATGAGTCAGTATTTCCGGTGGTTGGTATAATACGACGTCTCCGTGCTGGTCTTGCCGTGGGTCTGGCGCGTGCGAACCATCTTGCCGATCGCCGCCAGACCAAAGCAGCAACCGCTGATCGACCGCCCAGGCGTGGACCATGTGCAGAGGCGACTGATCTGAGGCGCGATCGAACGACCCCCGAAGCGTCTTGCCGTCAACGGCGATCACACCGTCCAGGCCCTGCGCGAAGCGCTCCATGAAGCGCACGAAGCAGACATCGAACGGCTTTGGGGTCGCGTTGGCGAAACACCCAGCTGAAGGTGTCATGGCTGAAGATGTCATGGCTGGGGATACCGTGTCAGGCGCAGAAAATGCCGCTTGCCCCGACCGAAGACCTCCATGTCAGAGCAATCCTCGCCGCCGCAAAGCAGGGTGCAGAGGGCGATGATCAGAACCTCGTGGAGGTTGTGACGGACATTCTCCGGTCATGGATCGGAAACCTCAGAGAAACAGGCGATGAAATCTTCCCTGTGTAGGGCCCACCTCGATCAAACTCCAACGTTGGAATCCAATCGGCCGTCGGCCCGCAAGCCCTAAAGCCGCAGAAATCCGTCATAGGCGAATCCCATGGCTGCTAGGCTGGCTGCCGTTGACCCGTGCTTCATGGGTCGGCGTCAAGGGCGGTTGGCATGAGTGGTTTCCGACCCTATCACGACCCGACCGCGCATCGGACACAATTGCCCCCGCCAGGCAAGGCAATTCGGTTGCGGCCAGGACGCCGGGCTGTAGCGCGCGTCGCCCGGCAGCGCTTTGTGTGCGGCGCCGTTGTTCGGCTGGAGAGCTCCGATGTCGGCACGCCGCGTCACGCCCCTGTGGTCCTGGTTCGTGGGCGCATTAATCCTGTGCGCGGTCGCCGTGGTCCTGATTCTGCCGGAGCTCAATCTCGGCTGGATCGCAGCACAGCGGGCGAGCGCCATGACGGGGCGGCGGGTGGAGGTGCGGGTGTTGCGCATTTCCGCCGGACATCCGATCGCCATCCACCTTGAAGGTGCGACGCTTGGCAGTATTGCAGGCGGGGGGGCGCCCGAGTTGGGCCGGCTGGAGACCCTGTCGGCGGAGCTTGATCTTTGGCCGTTGCTGCGCGGCCAGGTGCGGTTTCGACGTGTGGCCATCGACGGGCTGACGGTCGCGCTGGAGCGCACAGCGGACGGCACCGGCAACTGGAAAGTGGCCGGGCCGGGCGAACCGGCAGGGCGGGACAACCCGCGGGCCAGCCTCCCGACCATGCTCGAGCTCAGCGTGGCCAACGTGCGGGTGACCATGCGCACCACCGGCGGCAACCTGCTGCGCATCGTTGGCAATTCCGTCCACCTGGAGACGGAAGGGGAGACGGCGCCGATCCGGCTGGTGGCCGATGGTGCCTATAACGACACGCCGTTGCGGATCGCGGCCACTATGGATTCCTTCGCGAAGCTGCACGACTTGGCGACGCCATTTGGCGTGACGATGACCACACGCGCACCGGTATCGACGCTGACTTTCAGCGGAACGTTGATGGACCCGCTGGGGGCGGATGGCGTGGACGGCGTGCTGCGCGGCGATTTCGCCCGCCTCGACGATGTTCTGGCGGTCAGCGGAACGTCGCTGCGGATGAATATACCGATGACCATTGCCGGCCCGATCACCCGGCTGGGCGATGCGTGGGACTGGCGCGCGCTGACCGGGGTGTTCGCCGGCGCGCCGTATACCGGGCGGATCGAACTCGCCGAAGGCGGGCACGGGAGACCGGACCGTTTTACCGTCGCGGTCGACATCGCGGCGCTGCAGGCCGACATGCTGATAGCGTCGGTTTCGTTCGCGGATGGGGCGACGCTGAGTGCAGGCGGTGCGCGGCTGGAGGTCGATGGCGCACCCAGCACGCTGCTGGAAGCTCGGCTGGGGAGCAGGCTGGTGACCTGGCGGCAGATCGAGCTGGCCGAGCTAGGCCTGTTTTTGACCATCGCGCCGGGCAAGGTGGCGATATCAGATCTCGTGATGGGGCTGGCCGGCGGGCGGGTGAGCGGGGCGGTGGTGGCAGTGCCGGGCGGGGACGGGGTCGGCATCACGTCGCACGCCGAGATGGCGGGGGTGGAGGTCGGCGCACTGCTGCGGATGGCCGGGGCGGGTGCGCGGGCGGTCAGCGGACGAGCCGACGCGCGCGTGGCGCTGGTGCTGCGCGGGACGACGCTGGATCAGGCGATCGCCAGCGCGACAGGGGCCGGTGCACTGACGATCGCCGGCGGACAGGTTTCGCGCAAGCTGGTTCACCAGGCCTCGATCGACCTCGGGCTGATCTTCGACGACAAGGCCGGGATGATCCCGGTCCAGTGTTTTCTAGTGGTTGCCTCGGCGCATGAGGGCATTGTCACGGTGGCGCCGCTGCGGTTGCAGACACAGGAAGGCACGATTGTCGGCGCCGGCACGGTCGATCTGGCCCAGGCGAGCGTGGCGCTGACGGTGCAGACATTGTCGGAGACCACCGGGTTCTTGTCGCTGGATTTGCCGATCGCGATCACCGGGCGTCTTGCCAGTCCGGACATCCGGCAGGGTTCGGGAGATGCGACCGGCGCGCTCGTGGCTCAGGGTGCCGCCAATCTGCGCCGGCTGCCGCCGGAGATTGCGGCGGTGGCCGCGGGGAATGGGTGCGCGCGGTGAGCGTCAAGCGCAGGCTCGGCCTGCCTCGGCATCTGCGTCCTTGAGCCGCGCGACATCGCGGGGGAGTGCTGCGCGCAGCAGGCCAACATCGGTGGTGATACACCGCGCGCGAAAGCCGCGGGCCCGGCCCGCCACCGCGTATTCGGCATCGTTGATCAGTCAGCCGGTTGGTTTTCCAGTTTAAGTAGATTCCACCCCTATCAGATTCGGTCTACCGCGTTCACCGTGCGAACTGTTGGAGACGACTTGGCGCCATGGGTCCGTAACTTGATCGTCCGTAGCCGGATCGTCCGCCCCGGCGCAGTCCATGACGGAATTCTCGACCGGGCGAGGACAGCGATGCGGCGCCGCAAACTTGTTGCAAATCTTGCCCTGGGGGCGCTCGTCGGACCGGCAGTGCTGGCCGGGGGCACCCGTAGCGTGCCGCAGACATTGCCGGATGCCGTTTTCCTGCCGACCCCATTCCATGCGGCCACCGTGCCTGGATTGGCGCGCGCCTTGTCCGAACAACCACACCGCCCGCGCAACGAACCCTTGCCGTCCTTTCTCGCCGAGCTCGACTATGACGGCTATCGCCAGCTGCGCTTCGACCGCCGCCAGGCGCTCTGGAGCGACAGCGAATTGCCATTCCAGATGCAGCCGCACCCTCGCGGCTTCCTGTTCAAGGACCGCGTGGACCTGTTCGAGGTGGCCTGCGGCGTGGCCGTCCGACTGCGCTATCGCTCAGAGCAGTTCAGCCTCGACGGCAAGCATTTGCCGGAGGTTGCGGGCGAACTCGGCTTTGCCGGATTCAAGCTGCTCTGCCCGCTGAACCGGGCCGATCATTTCGACGAGCTGTGCAGTTTCCTCGGCGCCAGCTATTTCCGCGCCCTGTCGCGCGGCCACGTCTACGGGCTGTCTGCACGCGGCTTGGCGATCGGCACCGCTGATCCGGCCGGCGAGGAGTTTCCGGCGTTCACCTCGTTCTGGATCGAGCGCCCGCGCCCCGGCGACCGGGATGCCGTGGTGCACGCGCTGCTGGAATCTGCCAGCCTGACCGGCGCGTACCGTTTCGACATCACGCCCGGCGAGACCACGACGATGGCGGTGACGGCGACGCTGTTCCCGCGCCGAAACGTACCGCGGGTCGGCATCGCACCGGCCACCAGCATGTTCTTCTTCGCCCCGCAAGATCGCCGCGGCGTCAATGATTGGCGCAACGCGGTGCACGATTCCGACGGGCTGATACTGCGCACCGGCCACGGCGAACAGCTCTGGCGCCCGCTGGCCAATCCGGCGGAGCTGCAGGTCAGTGGCTTCCAGGACGACAACCCCCAGGGCTTCGGACTGATGCAGCGCGCCCGCGCCTATCCCGACTACAACGACCTGGAGGCCGCCTATCATCGCCGCCCCGGCCTGTGGGTCGAACCACTCGACCCCTGGGGCCACGGCGAGGTGATGTTGGTCGAGATCCCGACGCGCAGCGAGATCCACGACAACATCGCCGCCGCCTGGGCGCCGCGCGGCGGGTTGCGGGCAGGCGTGCCCATGTCGCTGCGCTACCGGCTGCACTGGCCGGGCGCCGATCCGGGCGACGCCCGCCTTCTGCGCTTCGCCGCCACCCGCATCGGCGGCAGCGATCGCAACCGCACCCTGCGCGTGGTGCTCGACACCTCGCCCCTGTCCACCGTCGACGCTGTGCTGCCGGAGGTCGAGCTATGGTCGGGCGCCGGCATTGTGGCCAATGCAGTGGTGCAGCCGAACCCGGAAACCGGCGGGCTGCGCTTGGCCTTTGAGCTGCGGCCCGACGGCGCGCGGCTGGTGGAACTGCGGGCGCGGCTGACCCGGGCGGGCAAGCCGGTGTCGGAGAGCTGGGTTTGGCGATGGACGGCCTGACCGCGCCGGCCGGCCGCGCCCTGTTGCCGGCCGAGGCGCCGCTGGCCATGCCGCCACAGTTCTTTGATCGCGCGCCACCGGCTCCACCCGCCCCCACGGGGCCACCGCTGATCAGCGTGCGCCGTGCACTCGTGATCGGTGGCGCGCTCGCGCTGACCACGGCGGCGACGGCGGAGATGTCGCTGGTAATAGGGCTGGCGCGCTGGACGGTCAGCGGCATTGCGCTGACCGTGTTGTTCTCGCTGCTGTTCCTGTGGCTAGCGCTGTCCTTCACCAGCGCGCTGGCCGGCTTTGCCGTGCTGCTGCGCAGCGCCCGCGTCACGCCGCCACCGCATCTGCCGCGTACTCGTACCGCCCTGCTGATGCCAGTCTACAACGAAGACACGGCGCGCGTGGCACGGGCGCTGGCGGCGATGCGCGCGGCGCTGGCCGATGCCGATGCGGCCGACGCCTTTGACTTCTTCCTCCTGAGCGACAGCACCGACCCGGCGCGGCGGGCGGAGGAGGCGCGGGCGGTGGGCCGGCTTCATGTGGTGCCTGGGCCGGCGCTCCACTACCGCCACCGCCCCGCCAATACCGGGCGTAAGGCGGGCAATATCGCCGAGTGGGTGCGCCGTTTCGGTGCCGCCTACGAGCAGTTCCTGATCCTCGACGCCGACAGCGTGATGGAGGCATCGACCCTGCTGGCGCTGGTGGCCGAAATGGAACGCCAGCCCGATACCGGGCTTGTCCAGACCCTGCCGCTGCTGCATGGCGGCGAGACGCTGTTCGCCCGGTTGCAGCAATTCGCCGGCCAGCTCTACGGCCCGCTGATCGCCGCCGGCCTGGCGTGGTGGCACGGAGCGGAGGGCAACTACTGGGGCCACAACGCGACGATCCGCACCCGCGCCTTCGCCGAAGCGGCGGGGCTGCCCGACCTGCCGGGGCGACCGCCCTTCGGCGGCGCGATCCTGAGTCATGATTTCGTCGAGGCCGCCTTGCTGCGCCGCGCCGGCTGGGCGGTGCGCATGCTGCCATTGCTGCCGGGCAGCCACGAGGCCGGCCCACCCACCCAGCCCGACAAGGCGGTGCGCGACCGACGCTGGTGCCAAGGCAATCTCCAGCACGCCGCCGTGCTGCCGGCGCGCGGGCTACACTGGATGAGCCGGCTGCACATGGCCAGCGGCATCGCGGCCTATGCCAGCGCGCCGTTTTGGCTTGCCTTCCTGCTGCTCGGCATCGCCGTGGCGCTGCAGGCGCGCTTCCTGCGACCGGAGTATTTCCCGGCAGGCCACACGCTGTTTCCGCTATGGCCGGTCGTCGACCCCGAGCGTGCGCTGCGCGTCTTTGGCCTCACCCTGATGGTGTTGCTGGCGCCAAAGCTGCTGGCGCTGGCCGAGGTCTTGGTCTCGGCGCGCGCCCATGCCTTTGGCGGGCGGATACGTCTGCTGGCGAGTGCGCTGCTGGAGATTTTGCTTTCAGCCCTGCTGTCGCCGATCACCATGCTGACCCAGGCGGTGCAGTGCGTGTCCATCCTCCGCGGCAGCGATGCTGGCTGGCAGACACAGCGGCGCGAGGGCGACCGTGTCACGTGGCACGATTCCTGGCGCTTCACCCGCTTGCACGTGCTGCTGGGGATCGTCCTGCTGGCGTTGTCCCTGTCGGTGGAGCCGCTGTTGGCGGCGTGGATGGCGCCTGTGCTGGTGGGCCTCGTACTGGCGCCGGCGCTGGTGGCGTTCTCGGCGAGCACTGCCGTCGGGCGGGCGCTGGGTCGCCATTCCCTGCTCGCCACACCCGACGAGACTGCGCCCTCTCCCCTGCTGCGCAAAGCCTGCCAAAGGAGTGCGAATGCCCCGCCTGCGTATCACCCACACTACGCAGTACCGCTACCGGAATCCGGTGCAGCTGCTGACACAGCGACTGATGGTGCGGCCGCAAGACAGCCACGACCTGCGCCTGCATGCGGCGATGCTGTCGGTTGACCCGGTCCCGGATACCACGCGCTGGGCGCATGACGTGTTCGGCAATTCGGTCTGCCTGTTGGACTGGACGGGGGATGCCAGGAACGACCGCCTCAGCCTGGTCTCGGATCTGGAGCTGACGCACTACCCGACCGGGCCGGGGCTGCCGCGCACAACGCTCGATCCGACTGCGGAATACTTTCCGTTCTCCTACGCCGCCGACGAGGCGCCCGACCTGGCGCGCCTAGCCGAGCGCCAGGTAGCGGATCCCCGACGGCGCGTCGATGCCTGGGTGCATCGCTTCACCGGCGGCAATCCGCGCACCTTGACCTTGCTGGAGGAGATGGCGGCGGCGGTGAAGACCGATTTCGCCTATTCCAAACGCGAGGCCGAAGGCACCCAAGCGCCGACCGAGACGCTGGAGTTGGGCAGCGGCACCTGCCGGGACTTCGCCCTACTGATGATGGAAGCGGCACGCTGCCTCGGCCTCGCGGCGCGGTTCGTCACCGGCTATCTCTACGACACGGGAACGCAGACCGTGGGCGGCGGTGCCACGCATGCGTGGTGCAGCATCTACCTGCCCGGCGCTGGGTGGATCGAATACGACCCGACCAACGGGCTGACCGCCGGGGCCAACCTGGTACGTGTCGGCAGCACGCGCACTCCGGAACAAGCGGCGCCGGTCACTGGCGGCTTCGTCGGTCGCGCGGACGACGCGTTGCCGCTTTCGGTGGACGTCACGATCTCGCTTCTGCCGGACGATGGGCTGCCGGCGCCGCATGCGGTTACGGGGATGGCCGCTCCGTGCACTATTCAGCAAACACCGGATCGCTGAGTACGGTCTGCCGCGAGCGCGTTGTCACGCGCGGTGATGCGGCGCCAGGGGGCCGATCTGGTCGGCGAACTCCATGCCGATCAGCGCTAAACATTCCGCCTCGGACTCGCCCGCCAGGCCGCCGGTCTCGATCGAAGGATTCATGGACGACGGCAGCGTCAGGCTCCGGTGCCGTGCGCCCAGCCACAGCCACTGCGCCACCAGCGGCACGTAGAACACCGCCTTTGGCAGGTAGGCCAGACGCAGCCGCGGCAAGCCGTTTGCCTGGGCTTGGGTCGCGGCGAAGTTCGACGGCGCCGGCTGGGCACGCATTGAAGCAAGCTGATGCGCTGACCCATTCATATGGTTCACCACGGGCCAAGGCACCAGGTTGATTGCGGCGAGCGGTTCATCCGGCGGTCCGAAGCACCCGCTGGCCTGGGACCACTACTCGTATTCATCGCGTTGATTTCCGCCCAGCGCCGCCGCCGCGCTGGCGACGAAGGCACCGATCAGCATGGCC
>JBBQOT010000017.1:0-13528 GCA_038331165.1 Acetobacterales bacterium | reverse complement strand
CCCCCCGGCGCCCCCAACGCCCGCTCCAGATTGGCCCGCCGGCTCCCCTCCACCCCAGTCAGGCTCGGCGTCGCCGGCACCGTATCCGCCACCCCCACAAAATCGCACCGCCCCGTCGCCGCCAACCGCTCCACCAGCTCGTTGACGTGCATGTGGGCAAAACCCACCACCCCAACCCGATACCGTCGCGCCATTGCCGCCTCCTCCAGAAGGAAGTTCTTTTTTAGAAAAAAGAACCAAAAAACTTCCATCACCAGGAACAAGAATCTTAAGTCATAAAAGTCTTTTTTCTTCTTTTTCTTCAGAAAAAAAAGGCTTTAGTTACTCCGCCAACGCCTGCATCTGCTCATAAAGGTCTGCCTTCCCCTCGAACCCGATCCCCGGCAGTTCCGGCAACGTGACGAACCCGTCTTCCACCCGCACCCCATCGGGAAACCCGCCATAGGGCTGGAACAAATCCGGGTAGCTCTCGTTACCCGCCAGCCCCAGCCCGGCGGCGATCATCAGCGACATCTGGTGCCCGCCATGCGGGATCAGCCGGCGCCAGCTCCAGCCCATATCCTTCATCACCGCAAGCGTGCGCTGGAACTCGCACAGCCCGTAGCTCAGCGCGCAGTCAAACTGCAGCCAGTCGCGGTCGGGCCGCATGCCGCCATAGCGCAGCAGGTTTCGCGCGTCTTGATGGCTGAACAGGTTTTCGCCCGTTGCCATCGGGTTCGGATAGAATTCCGCCAATGCCGCCTGCAAATGGTAGTCCAGCGGATCGCCGGCCTCCTCGTACCAGAACAGGTCATACGGGCGCATCATCTTGGCATAGGCGATGGCGGTTTTCAGGTCGAACCGGCCGTTGGCGTCAACCGCCAACCGGGCGCGGCCATCCAGTTCCTTCAGCACCGCCTCGATGCGCACTCGATCACCGTCGAGGCTGTCGCCGCCGATCTTCATCTTCACCACGGTGTAACCGCGGTCGAGATACGAGCGCATTTCTGCCCGCAACATGTCCACGCCCTTGCCCGGATAGTAGTATCCGCCGGCGGCATAGACGAACACGCGCGGATCGGGCGCGAAGCCGTGCCGCTCCGCCAACAACCGGAACAACGGCTTGCCGGCGATCTTGGCCACCGCATCCCACACCGCCATGTCGATCGTGCCCACCGCCACCGACCGATCGCCATGCCCGCCCGGCTTCTCGTTGGTCATCATCGCCGCCCAGACGCGGTCGGGGTCGATGTTGTCGCCGGCATCGTTCACCAGCGACGCGGGTGCGGCCTCCAGGATGCGGCCGGCAAATCGCTCACGGATCAGCCCGCCCTGGCCGTAGCGCCCGTTGGAATTGAAGCCGTAGCCGATCACCTTCCGGCCATCGCGCACCACGTCGGTTACCACCGCCACCAGGCTGCTCGTCATCTTGGTGAAATCGATATAGGCGTTGCGGATCGGCGAGGAGATCGGCCGGGTGATCTCGCGGACATCGACAATGCGCATGGGCGTGGCTCCGACTGGGTCCTGCATTGATTGTCCAGGCAGGCCAGGATGGCAACGGGGGGTGGCGATGGCGTGGCTGTACTTGTTTTTGGCGGGTCTGTTCGAGATCGGCTGGCCGCTCGGCCTGAAGCTGGCCCAGGCGCCCGGCCGCGGCCTGCTCGGCTGGGGCGTCGCCTTGGCGGCGATGGGGCTTTCCGGCGTGTTGCTCTATCTCGCCCAACGCGAGATCGCGCTCGGCACCGCCTATGCCATATGGACCGGGATCGGTGCGGCCGGCACGTTCATGGTGGGCCTGGTCTGGTTCGGCGACCCCGCCACCCTGGCGCGATTCGCCGGCGTGGCGCTGATCCTCGGGGGGGTGGTGACGCTCAAGCTCGCCCATTGAGCGTATTTTCTTGACATTGCTGCGCCGCACAAATAGAACACCGAAGCGCGCCTTGAGTTTGTTCCGTGCGCTGCCAGCCTGTGTTTCCCCGTTTTGAACCGGGGATGGCCCCATTGCCGAATTCCGACCGCATCTGGTTGGGCGGGCATGCAGGCCGACGCACCACTCGGTAGCCCGTTCCATTCGCCATTCTGCGCCGGCCCGCGGTCCGTCCGCCGCGCGAGCACGCGTATCCGTGCGCTCGCCTTGAAACTCCGGTGCGCCGTTGGTGCGCCGACCTGAAAGCATGACTCATGACAACATTCGAAAGCCTCGGGCTTGACCCCGCGCTGCTGCGCGCACTGGTCACCGAGGGTTATACCGCCCCCACCCCGATCCAGGTGCAGGCAATCCCGCCCGTGCTCGCCGGCCGCGACGTGCAGGGCATCGCCCAGACCGGCACCGGCAAGACCGCCGCCTTCGCCCTGCCGATCCTGCAACGCCTGGCCGCCGACCGTCGCCAGCCGCCGCGTGGCGGCTGCCGTGTGCTGGTGCTCTCGCCCACGCGTGAACTCGCCAGCCAGATCGCCGACAGTTTTCGCGCGTACGGCGCCAATATCGGCTGCCGCGTTACCGTGATGTTCGGCGGCGTGCCCAAGGGCAAGCAGGTGCGCGCCATGGAACGCGGCGTCGATGTGCTGGTGGCCACCCCCGGCCGCCTGCTCGACCACATGCAGGACCGCGCCGTGCGGCTCGACCATGTCGAGATCCTGGTGCTGGACGAGGCCGACCACATGCTCGACCTCGGCTTCATCGTGCCGATCAAGAAAATCGTCGCCACCATCCCGTCGCGCCGGCAAACGTTGTTCTTCTCGGCCACCATGCCGGGCGAGATCGGCAAGCTGGCCGGCGGCATGCTGCGCGACCCCGTGCATGTCGCCGTCGCGCCGGTGGCCACCACCGTCGAGCGCGTGGAACAGGCGGTGATCTTCGCCGACCAGGCGCAGAAGCGGCACACGCTGTTCGCCCTGCTGACCGGCCCGGCCGATGGCCGCACGCTGGTGTTCACCCGCACCAAGCACGGCGCCGACCGGGTGGTGCGCCACCTGGAGGAAAGCGGCCTGCCGGCAGCGGCGATCCACGGCAACAAAAGCCAGGGCCAGCGCGAGCGTGCACTTGCCTCCTTCAAGTCGGGCGAGGCCCGCGTGCTGGTCGCCACCGACATCGCCGCCCGCGGCATCGACGTGGACGGGGTGAAGCACGTGATCAACTTCGACCTGCCGAACGTGCCGGAAAGCTACGTCCACCGCATCGGCCGCACCGCGCGCGCCGGGCGCGACGGCATGGCGATCAGCCTGTGTGCGCCCGACGAACGCGCCTTCCTGAAGGACATCGAAAAGCTGATCCGCACCAAGGTGCCGGTGATGCCGACACCGGCCCCAGCCGGCCGCAACCGCATGGCGGCCTGACCGCACCACGCTGAACGAGGAAAGGGCGAGGGGTCATCAACCCCTCGCCCTTTTTGCGTACGATCAGAATGAAGCTCGTCCAGGCAAGGCCCGGGCGTCGCCCTGGACCCACCAGGGGCCAAGCCCCTGGACCTTAAATATATGAAAATAAATGAGTTTCCAAAGGCCCTCGGCCTTTGGTGGGTCCCTGCGGTGCGGCTTCGCGCCGCAACGGCAAAGCCCTGGCCTTAGCCGACCACGCCGCTCCGTCTCAGGCTGTCACATGGATCGGCGGCGTCTGGTTGAACCAGGCGGGGTGGGCACGCTCCAGCTGGGCGGCGACCTGCATCAGCAGCGCCTCCTCGCCCCAGCTGGCGTAGAACTGCGCGCCGATCGGCAGGCCGTCAGGATCCAGCCCAGTCGGCACCGAAATGCCGGGCAGCCCGGTTTCGTTGCCCGGCATCGTGTATCGGCAGGCATCGCATAGCCGGCTGACCCAGCTGTCCAACTCCTCCTCGTGCAGCAGCGAATACGGTCCATTGGCCTCTGGCACGCGGATCGCCAACGTCGGCGTCAACAACAGGTCGTAGCGCTCCATCACCCGGCCGAACTGGCGCGTGACGGTATTGTTGTCGGCCATCATGCGGAACATGGCGTCGCGGTCGTAGCGCAGCGCCGCCAGATAATGGCGATAGGTCATGGGCGCGAGGTATGTTGCAAGCTCCTGCGGCTCAACACCCAGCGCGCGCGCCCTGTCGGCAAACTGCGCGCAGCCGCCCACCCACGCCGTGGTGTAGGCGCGCCACAGCACCTCCCAGTCGCAGATCGCGCTGTCCTGCACTTCCTCGACCGCATGGCCCAGTGCTTCCATGGCGCGGCCGACGGCGCGGATACGCTCGGCCACCACGGGGTCGGTTGCCACGGCGCGGCCCCACATCCCGGTGGAAAGCCCGATGCGCAGGCGGCCGGGATCGCGCTGGATCGCTGCCAGGTAGGAACCAGGCGGCGGCCCCATGGCGATGAAACTGCCGCCCTTGGGCACGCGGGTCAGCGTCTCGTAGACCGCCGCGGTGTCGCGCACGGTGCGGGTCAGCACGCCGTCGGCGCTGACCCGCACCATGTATTCGCTCTGAAAATGCGGCCGCGGCACCCGCCCGCGCGAGGCCTTCAGCCCGATCAGCCCGGTGAAGGCGGCGGGAATGCGGGTGGAGCCGCCGCCATCGCCGGACATGCCAACGGGCACGATGCCGGCGGCCACCGAAGCGGCCGACCCGCCGGACGAGCCGCCCGGCGTATGGGCCAAATTCCACGGGTTGCGGGTAACGCGCAGCGCCTCGACATCGGTCGCGGTGTCGAAGGTCAGGCCGAATTCCGGGCTGGTGGAACGGCCGAGCGGCACTAGCCCCCCGGCCAGGAAGTTGGCGATGGTCGGGTCGGTCTGCGGCACAATATAGGAGCGGGTCAGCTTCGAGCCACCCTGCTGCGTCCGGCCCTTCAGGCCCGAGCCGAGATCCTTGAGGAACATCGGCACGCCGTACAGCCCGCCGTCGCGGGCCGGCCCGTCGGCATCGGGGTTGGCCAGCACATCGGCAAAAACCTCAATCACCGCCGCGATCTGCGGGTTGAGCATGCGCACCGCGGCGGCAGCCTGGGCGGCCAAAGCCTTGGGCGAAACCTCACCGCGCCGCACCAGCCCGGCAAGCCCCACCGCGTCGTGGCGCGCCCAGTCCGACCAGTCCATCGCCATCCCATCCGTCTGCGCCATTTCCGCATCCTCCTGGTGCTCACGGGGATCGGCACCCCGGGGCCGTTCGGCAAACCCTGTGCCCTTCATTGCTACAATGTCAATTGCACGAGGTTTCAGATGCGCGCCAGCCGCCGCACATTCAATTGACAGCCCGGCGCCGCGTCGCCACGGTAAGGCATTGCGGCCAGGCGCCGCCCGCGGCGACCGGCGCGCGGCGCAACGGGAGAGTTGGAGGCATGGCGGGGTTGCGGGGTCGGGCAGTCTTGGCGGGCGCACTCGCGCTATTTGCCGCCGCCGCGCCGTTCGTAACCGGGGCCGTAGCCCAGCAGCGCGGCGGTGCCATCACCTATGCCGCTGCCGGCGGAATCGGCTCGCTCGACCCGCACGTGGCCGGCTCGCTGGTCGAGTTGGAGGTCATCCACCACATCTTCGAAACCCTGCTTGCGGTCGACGAAAGCTACAACGCGCGGCCCATGCTGGCGGTGGCGGTGCAGGTCGGCGACGAGGCGCGGCGCTTCCGCTTCACCCTGCGCCGCGGCGTGCGCTTCCAGAACGGCGAGCGCATGACCTCGGCCGACGTACTGGCCTCGTTCGAACGCTATGCCAAAGTGGGCACCAATACCGCACTGCTGGAGGACGTCGCCCGCTACGACGTGCCCGACGCCGACACCTTCGTGGTCCAACTGCGCAACAGCAACGCGATGTTCCTGGAAATGCTGAAATCGCCCAGCTACCCGCTGGCGATTCTGCCGGCCGACCAGAAAGACAAGCTGGGGCGCGAAATCGACGTCATCGGCACCGGGCCGTTCGCGCTCGACAGCTGGGACAAAGACAGCCACCTGCTGCTGCGCCGCAACGACGGCTACACCGTCGACCGTTCCGCCGCCGGGCCCGACGGGCTGGCCGGGCGCAAGACCGCCTATCTCGACACCGTACGGTACGACTTTATCGCCGAGCCGGCGGCCCGGCTGGCTGCGCTGCAGGGCGGCCAGGCCGACGCGGTGGCCAGCCTGCCGGCCGATTACATCCGCCGGCTGGGCGACCGCACCGACCTGGTGCCGCTGCGGGTGTTCCCCTATTGCCAGCTGCTGTTCGTGACCCACGCCGGCAACGGGCTCACCGCGAACCGGCTGATCCGCCAGGCGATCCGCGCCGCGGTGAATGTCGACGACATCGTCGCCGCCTCGGGCCAGCCGGCGCGGCGCAATCCGTCGCTGGTCTATCCCGGCAGTCCCTATCACACCCCCGATGCGGCGGCGCCGTTCTATGACCGGCGCAACCTCGACGAGGCGCGCGCGTTGCTGAAAGAGGCCGGCTACAAGGACGAGAAGCTGGTGCTGCAAACCAACGCCACCTTCAGCTACATGCGCGATGCCATCCTGGTGCTGGCCGGGCAGTTGCGCGAAGCGGGAATGACCACCGAGGTGCAGATGGTGGACTGGCTGACCAATATGACCAATCTGCGCCGCGGCACCGGCAACTGGAACGTCACCAGCACCGGCTTCTGCACCCAGCCCCTGCTGGGGCCCCAGCAGTGGCGGGCGCTGATCTTCGCCTATCCGCACATCCGCGACCGCGCCGGACTCGATGAGGCCTACCGGCGCATGTTCGCCTCGCCGGTCTTCGCTCAGCGTCAAGCGGCATGGCAACAGATCGAAACCCAGTTGCTGGACGAGGCGTATCTCATCAAGGTCGCCGATCTCGGTGCGGTGCGCGCCCACAATTCGCGGCTGCAGGGCATGGCGCCGTATTTCTTCCAGCGGTTCTGGAATACATGGATCAACTGATGGCACTGGCGAGGCACAGGCGCCCGGCGGACGGGATGGCCATGGGGGTAGAATGTATCGCGGAATCCTGATGCGGCTGTCACAGGCGGTGCCAGTGCTGCTGATCTTCTCGGTGATGGTGTTCATGCTGATGCACCTGCTGCCGGGCGACCCGGCGCAGGCGATCGCCGGGCCCGACGCTTCGCCCGAGGCGGTGGACAAGATCCGCGAACAACTGGGGCTGAACCGGCCGCTGCCGATACAGCTGCTGGAATGGTTCGCACACCTCGCGGTCGGCAATTTTGGCGAATCGCTGGTGCTGAAGCAAACCGTGGTCAGCGCGGTCATCGAGCGCTTGCCGGTGACGCTGTCGCTGTCCTTCATCTCGCTGGTGATCACCCTGCCATTGGGCCTCGGGCTGGGCGTGGTGGCGGCGTATTGGCGCAACACCTGGATCGACGCCTGCGTGATGGTCACCGCCCTGCTGGGCGTGTCGCTGCCGGGGTTCTGGGTCGGCATCCTGTCGGTGCTGTATTTCAGCGTCACCCTGGGCTGGTTCCCGCCATCCGGCTATGTGCCGTTGAGCGAAGGCGGCCTGTGGCTGTGGTTCTCCTCGCTGATCCAGCCGGCGGTGGTCCTCGCACTTTTCCAGATCGGCTTCCTGGCCCGCATCACCCGCTCGGCCATGCTCGACGTGCTCGACCAGGACTTCATCCGCACCGCGCGGGCCAAGGGCGTGGACGAATGGACAACCGTCGCCAAGCACGCCTTCCGCAACACGCTGATCCCCGTCGTCACCGTGCTCGGCATCACGCTGAGCCTGCTGATCGGCGGGTCCGTGGTGATCGAGCAGGTGTTCGCGCTGCCCGGCATCGGCCGGCTGATCGTGCAGGGCATTCTGGCGCGCGACTACCCGCTGGTACAGGGCACCATGCTGCTGTTCGGCTTCGCCTTCGTGGTAATCAACATCATGGTCGATATCATCTACACGTTCGTGGACCCGCGGGTGCGTTATGGCTGAAGCGACGATTCGGTACCAACCGGGCCTGGCTTCCGGCGAGGCGCTCGCCGCCCGCCGCCGCTTCCGCGTGCTGCGCAAGCTGCTGCACCATCGCAGCTTCATGGTCGGCTTCGCGATCGTTCTGGTAATGGTGCTGGCCGCCGTGTTGGCGCCGCTGACCGGCATCGACCCGAACAAGATGGCCATCCGCTTCCGCTTCCGCCCGCCTCAGGATGCCTATTGGTTCGGAACCGATCAGTTCGGCCGCGACCTGTTCACCCGCACGCTGTACGGCGCGCAGCTGTCGCTGTGGATCGGGCTGTCGGTGGCGGTGCTGTCGGGCGTGATCGGGGCGGCGATCGGCGTGCTCAGCGCGCAGTTCCGCCGGCTCGATTCCCTGCTTATGCGCATCATGGACGCGCTGATGGCCGCCCCCGCGATCCTGCTGGCAATCGGACTGGGCGCGGCCCTTGGCCCGCAAACCCACAGTGTGATCATCGCACTCGCCGTCGCCTATATCCCGCGCACCGCGCGCATCGTGCGTGCCTCGGCCCTGGTCACCCGCGAGCTGGAGTTCATCGAGGCCGCCCGCGTCGCCGGCGCCTCGTCGCTGCGCATCATGTTCCGCCATTTGCTGCCCAACGCCACCGGCCCGCTGCTGGTGCAGTCGACCTTCGTCTTCGCCTACGCAATCCTGGCCGAGGCGGCGCTGTCCTTCCTCGGCATCGGCCCGCCGCCGCCCGCGCCCTCGTGGGGCAACATCATCGCCGAAGGACGGTCATTCGCGGTGCAGTCGTGGTGGATCATGCTGTTTCCCGGCTTTGCCATCAGCCTGGCGGCCCTGGGCATGAACCTGCTGGGCGACGGGCTGCGCGACGTGCTCGACCCCCGTCTCAAGGTGGAAGGCTGACATGGCCGTGCCGTTGCTGGAAGTGAACGACCTCACCGTGCGGTTCCGCACCGATGCCGGCTGGATGACCGCGGTCGACCGCGTGAGCCTGGCCGTCGGCGAAGGCGAGGCGTTGGGCATCGTCGGCGAGAGCGGCTCGGGCAAAAGCGTCACCGCGCTGTCGATCCTGCGCCTGCACGCCGCCCCGACCACGCGCATGCCCACGGGCAAGGTGTTGTACGGCGGGCGCGACCTGCTGGGCCTGCCAATGCGCGAAATGCGCGCGATCCGCGGCAGCGAGATCGCGATGATCTTCCAAGACCCGATGTCGTCGCTGAACCCGGTGCTGACCATCGCCGACCAGATCGGCGAATCTCTGCGCCTGCATCAGGGGCTCGACCACGCCACCGCCCGCCGCCGGGCCGTTGAACTGCTCGACCTCGTGCGCATTCCCGACGCGGCACGCCGGGTCGACGAATACCCCCACCGCCTGTCCGGCGGTATGCGCCAGCGGGTGATGATCGCCATCGCCATCGCCTGCCGGCCGAAGCTGCTGATTGCCGACGAACCCACCACCGCGCTCGACGTGACCATCCAGGCGCAGATCCTCGACCTGTTGCGCGACCTGCAGGCGGAGCTGGGCATGTCGGTGATTTTGATCACTCACGACATGGGCGTGATCGCCGAATTCGCCCGCCGGGTGATGGTGATGTATGCCGGGCGCGTGGTTGAGACCGCCCCGGTGGGCCAGTTGTTCCACCGCCCGCTGCACCCCTACACCGACGGGTTGCTGGCAGCGATCCCCAAGCTGGATGTCGACGTGCGCCGCCTGCCCGCCATCCCCGGCTCCATCCCCGATCCCACGGCCGTCATCCCCGGCTGCCGCTACAGCCCGCGCTGCCCGATGGTGCAGGCGATCTGCCGCACCGAAGCGCCCGACCTCCTGCCCGCCGGCCCCGAGCGCGAGGCCCGCTGCCCACCCCGCGTCGCCGCACTGGAGCATGTGGCATGACCGCGCCGATCATCCAGGTGCGTGATTTGGTCAAGGACTTCCACGTCACCCGCGGCCGTGGCGGCCCACCCGCCATCCTGCGCGCGGTCAACCACATCAGCTTCGACATCCGCTCGGGCACCACGCTCGGCCTGGTCGGTGAATCAGGCTCCGGCAAATCCACCACCGGCCGCCTGCTGGTCGGCCTTATCCCCGCCACCTCCGGCGCGATCGAGCTGTTCGGCGAAACCATCACCGGCGCCAACGGCGAACAGGCACTGGCAAAGGTCCGCAGCAAGCTGCAATTCGTCTTCCAGGACCCGCACGGCTCGCTCAACCCGCGCATGCGCGTCGGCGACTGCATCGCCGAGCCGATCGACGTCGCTGGCGGCTGGACCCGCCGCGACCGTACCGACCGCGTGTCGGAACTGCTGGAAACCGTCGGCCTGCCGCGCGCAGTGGCCGAGCGTTTTCCGCACGAATTCTCCGGCGGCCAGCGCCAGCGCATTGGCATCGCGCGCGCCCTGGCCCTCAAGCCTGACTTCATCGTCTGCGACGAACCTGTCTCGGCGCTGGATGTCTCGATGCAGGCTCAGATCATCAACCTCCTCCTGGACCTCCAGGAACAGCTAGGCCTGTCCTATCTGTTCATCGCCCACGACCTCGCTGTGGTGCGCAGCATCGCAACCGACGTCGCCGTCATGTACGCCGGCGCCCTGGTCGAACAGGCGCCGAAAACGGTGCTCTACGCCGCCCCCAAGCACCCCTATACCGAAGCCCTGCTCGAAGCCGTCCCACGCCCCGATCCCGACCGCGTGCGCAGCGCCGCCCTCGGTGGCGAGGTCCCAAGCATCCTCAACCCGCCGCCCGGCTGCGCCTTCGCCGCCCGCTGCCCGAAAGTCATGGACATGTGCCGCAGCGAACGCCCGGCCCCGCGGCCGACCGGCGAGGGGCACGTGGTGGCGTGTCACCTCTACTGAAGCAAGCAAGGCCAGGGCGTTGCCCTGGACCCACCAGGGGCCAAGCCCCTGGACCTTAATACATTCTAATGATTGGGTTTCCAAAGGCCGTCGGCCTTTGGTGGGTCCAGGGCAACGCCCTGGCCTTGCCTTCTTTCAAAGGTCGATCACGAGGATGCTTCGTACTAGAGCCGAGGCGTCTCCACCCCCGCGTTCCGTGACGCTGCGACCAACACGGCCGTAATGTCTTCCTTGCCCAACCCATGCACCGAGCGCGCAATCCCCATCGCCTCGCGCGCCGCCGACCCGGTGATCACCGGCACCCCGGCGGCCGCGGCCGTCGCCACCGCGATGGACAAATCCTTGAATGCCAGGTCGATGGCGAACCCCGGCGTGGTATCGCCGGCCAGCACCTTGCCAGGCCAGTACTGGCGGAAATGCTCGTTGCACGCCAGGCCGCTGGTGATGATCGTGTGCATGTCGGCCATCTTCAGCCCCAGCTTGGTCCCCAGCGCCAGGGTTTCCGCGGTGATCTGACACGTCGCCATCGACATGAAGTTCAGCACGATCTTCATCGAGATGCCGGCCCCCGGCCCGCCGCAATGCACGATCGTGGTCCCCATCGCCTCCAGCAGCGGCTTCGCCCGCGCGAAATCGGCATCGGTGGCGCCGACCATGAAACTGCTCTCGCCGCGATCGGCATGCGCCGGCGAACGGCCGACCCCGGCATCCACCCAGCCGATGCCCTTCGCCGCCAATGCAGCAGCCATTGCCTTGCTGGCCAGCGGGTCGATGGTGCTCATGTCGATATGCATCATGCCCGCCCGCCCGGCGGCGAGCAGCCCACCGTCGCCCATCACCACCCCCTGCACATCGGGCGTATTCGGCAGCATGGTCACCAGGATGTCGCAACCGGCCACCAGCGCCGCCACGCTCTCCGCCCGCATGGCGCCCTTCTGGCGCAGGATTTCCATCGGCGCCTCGGCCATGTCGAAGACCGACGTGGAAAACCCCTTGGCCACCAGCTGACCGGCCATCGGCCGCCCCATGTTGCCCAACCCGATGAAGCCGATGCGTTCGCTCATGTCTGCCTCTTTTCCAAGTGCCGCCCGCGCCGCACACTCGGCTATTGAACCGCGCCCGGAGGAAACCGCAATGCCCCATGACATGCTGCTGATGTCGCTCGACGCGTTGGCGGGCCACTACCAGATGGGCAGCCTGTCCCCGGTCGAGGTCGCCCGCGCCCACCTCGCCCACCTGGCCAGGCTGGAACCGACCCTGCACGCCTTCCAGATCGTCGACGAAGCAGGTGCTCTGGCCGCCGCCCAGGCCAGCGAAACCCGCTGGCGCGCCGGCACCGCGCGCGGAAAACTCGACGGCGCACCCACGACAATCAAGGACAACATCGACCTCGCCGGCTTTCCCACCCGCTCCGGCTCCACCACCATACCCGAAACGAAAGCCTCCGCCGACGCGCCGGTCGTCGCCCGCCTGCGCGAAGCCGGCGCGGTCTTCCTCGGCAAGACCACCACCCCGGAATTCGGCTGGAAGGGCATCACCGATTCCACCCTTCGTGGCGAAGCAACGCGAAACCCGTGGAAGCTCAGCCATTCCTCCGGCGGCTCCTCGGGTGGCGCCGCGGCCGCTGTGGTCTGCGGCATCGGCACCATCGCCTTCGGCAACGACGGTGGCGGCTCGATCCGCATCCCCGCCGGCTTCTGCGGCGCCTTCGGCATCAAGCCCACCTTTGGCCGCGTGCCGCATCACCCGCTGGAAAGCCCCTTCGCCACCGTGGTCGCCGGCGGGCCGATCACTCGCACCGTGCAGGATGCCGCCACCACCCTGGCCGTGATGGCCCGCCCTGACGAACGCGACTGGTTCTCCATCCCCCCGCCTGCCCCCGGCTGGCTCGCCGACCTCACCCCCAGGGTCAAAGGCCTCCGCTTCGCCTGGTCCCCCGATCTCGGCGGCGCAAAACCCGACGACGAGGTGATGTCAGTCCTGGCCCCCGCCCTGGCGACCCTGCGCACCGCCGGCGCCGCTGTCGAATCGGTCGGCCCGGTGTTCGATCCGCTGCGCCCAATCTTCGAGGATTTCTGGCTCGCCGGCTTCGCCAACCGCCTGCGCCAAATCCCCGAAAGCCGCTGGGACGAAACTGACCCCGGCTGGCTCGCCCTGGCCAAGGCCGGCCTGCATATCCCGGTCGATCGCGTGCTGGCCGGCATGGTCGCCCGCCCGCGCCTGCACAACCGCGTGGCGGCCCTGTTCGCCACCCACCACCTGCTGCTGACGCCGACCACCCCGCACGTCGCGCCGCGCGCCGACATCGCCTATCACAGCCAGGGCTACGACCGCTGGGATGACGGCGTGCCCTACACCTTGCCCTTCAACCTCACCGGCCACCCCGCCGCCTCGATACCTATCGGCCTCTCCAACGCCGGCCTTCCCGTCAGCCTCCAGGTCGTTGGCCCACGCTTCGCCGAACGCGAAATCCTCGAAGCCTGCCTCGGCATCGAAGCACTGCTCGGCTTCCCAGCGAAGTATGCGACGTTGATGCGGTAGAAAAGGCGACGGCGGAGCCTATAGGCACGAAGATAGGGAAGGCGAGGGCTCTGCCGTCGCGGCGCGAAGCCGCGCCACGGGACCCGCAAAGGGTCAAAGACCCTTTGATCCCATTACCGTTAGTGGCTGTGCCCGCTGCCATCAATCGAAGCCGCACAACGAGGGTTGCTGGCGCAGCCAAGAGCACTCTTGGCGTTCCTAAATTATCAACCCATTGGAATTTATAGTTTTTCCTATAAAACAAGGTCCAGGGGATTGGCCCCTGGCGGGTCTGGGCAGAGCCCAGCCTCCCTTATCTTAGCGCCTATGGGGCGGAG
>JBBQOT010000016.1:0-13541 GCA_038331165.1 Acetobacterales bacterium | reverse complement strand
CCGGCTCCCCCCGTAAAGCACGGGGGGAGAGAAGTAAGGCCATGGATGAAGTTTTTTTGCTTCTTTTTGTCCACAAAAAGAAGATTCTTGCCTTTCTTCTATAGTCTCAGGACCGCCTTGTTGAGGATGTTTTTCTGAATTTCGGTCGTACCGCCGGCGATGGTTGAGGCGCGGTGCATCAGGTAGGGTGCTGCCGCGTAGCCGGCCCATTCCGGGCCGATTGCTGGCTCGTTGTTGCCTTCGCGGGTCAGGACATCGAGTTCGCGGGCCCAGTCGGCCATGGCCATGGGGCCGACGGCGTCCATGATCATTTCGGAGGTATCCTGGTTCAGTTCGCTGCCCTTGATTTTCAGCAGGGAGGAGAACGGGTCGGGTTTGCCGTCGGCTTTCTGCATCATCTTGGAGACGACGCGCAGTTGGGTGATTTCCAGTGCCTTGCCGCGCACTTCGAGCGAAGCGATTCGTTCGCGGAACAGCGGGTCGTCGAGCAGGGGGGCGCCGTGGTTGCGCAGTTTGGGGCTGAGGTCGCGGACATCGTCGAGCCGGGCCATGCTTTTGCCGAGGCGGGCGATGCCGGTGCGTTCGTTGCCGAGCAGGTATTTGGCCACGTCCCAGCCCTTGTTCTCCTCATAGACGCGCTGGCTGACGGGCACGCGCACGTTGTCGAAGAAGACTTCATTGAAGTGGTGGCTGCCGTCGATGGAGATGATCGGGCGCACGGTAATGCCGGGGGTTTTCATGTCGATGAGCAGGAAGGAGATGCCTTCCTGCGGTTTGCGCGCCTTGGGGTTGGTGCGGACGAGGGCGAAAATCCAGTCGGCGTGGTGGGCGGTGGAGGTCCAGATTTTCTGGCCGTTGACCACGTAGTCGTCGCCGTCGCGCACTGCCGCGGTTTTCAGGGAGGCGAGGTCGGAGCCGGAGCCGGGTTCGGAGAAGCCTTGGCACCACCACTCGTCGAGATTGGCGGCGCGGGCGATGAAGCGTTCCTTCTGGGCGGGGGTGCCGAACTGGATCAGCACTGGGCCGATCATGGTGATGTTGAAGCCGTTCACCTCGGGCGCGTGGGCGAGCATGTTCTCGTCCTGGAAGATCATGCGCATGGCGGGTGTCCAGTCGCAGCCGCCGTGGTCCTTGGGCCATTTGTAGGTGGCCCAGCCTTTTTTGTTGAGGACGCGCTGCCAGGTGACGACGTCTTGCTTGGTGGGGGGGTAGCCGAGGCGCAGGCGCTCGCGGGTGCGGGGGGCGAGGTTTTCGCGGATGAAGTCGCGCACTTCCTGGCGGAAGGTGGTTTCCTGTTCGGTAAATCTCAGGTCCATCGGTCGTTCGTCCCCTTCCGTTATCACCTTAGAGCATAGTCAAGAACGCAAATCTTCCGATCGGATATTGCTCTTACGGATAAAAGTTTTTGCTTCTTTTTTCAAAAAGAAGTGCTTTCTTTTTTGAAAAAAAGAAACAAAAAACTTTTATCCGTTTGCGTGCGTCCTATTCGAGCCAGAGGTCCCAGTTGCGCAGCGCGTACCAGGGCTTCCAGCCTTTGACGCGGGTGCGCAGGGCGACGGCGCGGCCGGCATCGGCGATTTTCACCAGGTAGGCTTTGCTCTGGATCGCGGTCTCGGCTTCCAGCCACGCCTGTTTGCGCGCGGCGGGGTCGAACGAGGAGAAGAAGCGGTCATAGGGCACGTCCACGTCGGCGTCCTTGAGGTTGCGCAGGCCGGTGTGGGTGTAGATCAGCGGGCGCCACTGCTGCGGGCCAAGCAAGGGCTGCGAGCAGTAGCCGGTCATGGAGATGTTCCAGGCGACGTCGCTGGATGTGAAGGCGTTGGCGTTGGTGATCCAGTCGGTCACGCGCATTTCGACATTTACGCCCACGGCCTTCAGCGCCTGTTCCAGCACAAGCATTTGGGCGCGCATGTAGGCGTAGGTGGAGTTGGTGTGGATGATGATCTTCTCGCCCTTGTAGCCGGCGGCGGTGAGCAGCGCCTTGGCCTTGGCGGCGTTCTTCTGGTTGTAGTACGGCTTCATCTGCTCGCCGGTGTACATCGGGTTATCGGGGTACAGGAACGACGCGTTCATGCGCGTAACCTGGCCCGAAACCTCCGCCATCTCGTCGGCGTCGACCACGGCGGCGATCGCCTGGCGGATGCGCACGTCGCGGGTCAGGCCGTAGTCGCCGCGCAGGATGATGGTGTGCATGCAGCCGGGGAAGACCTTTTCCACGACGACATCGTTGCGGCCCTTGAAGCGGTCGATCTGGTCGGCGTCGATGTCGGCGATGTCGGCGGTGCCGGCCTGCACGGCGGCGACGCGTGAACTGACCTCGGGCAGGAAGTTGTAGCGCACCGTCTCGACATGCGCGGTCTTTCGGCCGGCGAAGCCGTTGGGGCCGGGGGCGCTGGTGTCGGGGGTGTAGTCGTCGAAGCGGCGGAACGTCACGTGGCTGTCTTTGACCAGTTCGCCGAGGCGGAACGGGCCGGTGCCGATCGGGGTGATTTCACGCGCGGCCTTGGCGGCCTCCTCGGCCGGGATGATCGACATTGGGAAGCACGGCGTCTTCATCACCTCCAGCAGAACCGCCGAGGGGTCCTTGAGGTTGATGACGAAGGTATGGGCGTCGGGCGTGTCCATGCTGGTCATCGCGGCGAACACCGGGGCGTTCGGGCTGATCTTTGCATAGCGCAGCATGCTGGCCTGGACATCGGCCGAGGTCATGGTCTTGCCGTTGTGGAACTTGACGCCCTGGCGCAGCGTGAAGGTGAATTTCTTGCCGTCGGGGTCGACCACGGCCTTGCTGGCCAGCATGGGGGTGGACGAATAGTCGTCGCCCATCATCATGAGGCTTTCGTACATGTGCATCCCGGTCTCAAGCTGGACCGTGGTGCAGAACATGGCGGGGTCGAAGTGGTCCATGCCGGAGACATGGCCGTGGATGAGGGTGCCGCCTTTCTTGGCCTGCGGGTTGGGCGTTTGAGCCCCCGCAGGAATGGCGAATGCCAGACTGATTGCGGCAAGGCCCAGCGCCCGCCACGTTGATGCAGCCGATATCATGTTCATAGCTCCCTGAACGGCCGCCGATGCGGCTTTGGGGTGAGCCTAGAACATGACAGCGCCGCTTGGGAACTGGTTGTATGCGGATGTGCGGGGCAAATCAGCCGGGTTCGACGCGGCACAGCAGGCAGCCGGGCTTGGCGGTGTGGATATTGACGAAGCTGGTGCGCGGATCGGCGAGCGCGCGGGCCAGCGGGGCGTCGGCTTGCGGGCCTTCGGCGACCTGGCCGAGATCGTACAGCACCATCTGTTCGGCGTCGTAGGCGCGCACGGACATGGAGCGGCGCAGCGCGTTGCCGGCATCGTCGCGGCCGGTCGCGCGCCAGCGTTGGGCGGTTTCGGTGGGGATGGGAACGCAGCGGAAATGGGACATGGCGGGCTCCTGGCTATGTGCCTGTGACGAGCGGAGCACCTGGCCGAGGGACCATCCGAGTGTTGCGGTGGTTCAGGCGAGGGCTCTGCCCTCGACCCGCTGGGGCCGGCGGCCCCAGACCCCATCACTTAAGTTATTGGGGCCTGGGGCGCCGCCCCAGTGGGGTCGAGGGGCAAAGCCCCTGGCCTTGCTTTCATCAGGGTGTCGACATCTTCCTCGGTGCAGATGCCTTCGTCGACGACGCGGCGGGTTTCGCGGCGGACGGCGGGACGGCTTCGACGGTGAGGCCGGCCTCGCCGACCGCGTCGGCCATGGTGGTGACGGGGCGGATGAGGGCCAGGGTGGCGCGGCGTTCGTCCGGCGTGAGCTTGCCGCAGTCGACGGCGCGGCGCAGGCCGAAGCGGCCGTTCTCGATGGTGTGCATGGCGGTGGGGAGTTGGGCGGGGTTGGCGTGGAACAGGCGGACCTGGCAGCCGGCGGTGGCGATCACCTGGGCGATCTGGCTGCCCATGATGCCGGCGCCGATCATTGCCACAGTCGGGGGCCGACGATGGGGAGGAAATCGGTCATGCGGGCGCCTTGGTGAAGTTGGGGAGTGGGGGGAGGCCGTCGCGGTCGCGCCAAGTGACGGTGACGCGGTCGCCGATGGCGCAGGGGGGGCCGTCGATGCCGGCGACGAGGCGGGGGCCTTCTTCGAGGTCGATGAGGGCGACCTGATAGGGGGGCTTGAGCTCTGGGAGAAGCTGGACATGGACGGTGGTGACGGAGTGGACGGTGCCCTGGCCTTTGGTTTGCACCCAGTCGAGCGTGTCGTGGTCGCATTCGAGGCAGAAGGGGCGGGGATAGTGCTGATGGTGGCCGCAGGCTTGGCAACGCTGGACGACCAGGGTGCGGCGCTGGGCGGCTTCCCAGTAGGGCCAGAGGACCGGGTCGTCGATCTGCATGCGGTCGCTCACTGGGGGGATTCCTTGAAGGAAGATTCTTCTTTTTCTGTCGAAAAAGAAGCAAAAAGACTTTCATCCATTTGAGTCGTGCCTGAACGGATAGAAGTTTTTTGGTTCTTTTTTTCAAAAAAGAACATGCTTACTCCTTCGCCAGGACAACGGTCCCGGCGGTGGAGAGCAGCCCGCCGACGCCGTGGGCGACGCCGATCCTGGCGCCGGGGACCTGGCGCTCGCCGGCCTCGCCGCGCAGTTGGCGGACGGCCTCGATGAGGAGCAGCAGGCCGAGGGCGCCGGGGTGGTTGTAGGACAGGCCGCCGCCGGAGGTCATGGAGGGGAGTTTTCCGCCGGGGCGGAGGTGGCCCTCGGCGACGAAGGGGCCGCCTTCGCCCTTGTTGCAGAAGCCGAGGTCTTCCAGGGCGAGGAGGACGGTGATGGTGAAGCTGTCATAGGGTTGGAAGACGTCGACGTCGCGGGCGGTGATGCCGGCCATGGCGAAGGCTTCGGGGCCGGATTTGGCGCCGGCGGAGATGGTGAGGTCGGGCATCTGGCTGATGTGCCAGTGGGTGTGGCTTTCGGCGGCACCGAGGATGCGGATGGGCGGGCTGGCGGCGTCGCGGGCGCGGGCGGCGGTGGTGACGATGACGGCGCCGCCGCCATCGGTGACCAGGCAGATGTCGTTGCGGTGCAGCGGTTCGGCGATCGGGCGGGCGTTCAGCACGTCGTCGATGGTGAGCGAGTCGCGGGACCATGCCTTGGGGTTTTTCTGTGCCCAGAGGCGGGCGGCGACCGCGATTTCGGCGAGGTGGGCGCGGGTGGTGCCGAATTGGTGCATGTGGCGGGCGGCGATCAGGGCATAGCGGCCGATCGGGCTGGGCAGACCGTAGGGGACTTCGAGCTGGTGCATGATCGGCACGCCCATGACGGGGGCGGAGCCGGAGAGCGAGCGGGCGCGGCGGCTGCGCTGGCGCGAGGCGTAGGCGATGAGGGCGACTTCGCAGAAGCCGGCGCGGATGGCGGCCATGGCGTGGTGCACCTGGGCCTCGAAGGCCGCACCGCCGAGGTCGGAGCTGTCGGAGAAGCGCGGCTGGATGCCGAGGTATTCGGCGACCTGGACGCTGCCTTCCTCGCCCATGTAGTTGACGAACAGGCCGTCGATGTCGCGCCGTTTCAGCCCGGCCTCGGCCAGGGCGTCTCGTGTGGCTTTGGCGACCATGGAGAGTTCGTTCTCGCCGGCGACCTCGCCGAGCGCGGTTTCGGCAACGCCGGTGATGTAGAGCGCGTCGGTCATGATGCGGCCTTGATGGTTTCGCGTTCGCGGGCCAATTGCGAGCGGCGGATTTTGCCGGACTGGTCGCGCGGCAGGGCGGGCATGAATTCGTAGGTCTCGGGCAGTTTGTAGGCGGTGAGGCGGTCGTACATCCACTGGCGCAGGCCGGGTTCGTCGAGCGCGATACCGGGCCGCGGCTCGACGATGGCGTGGACGGATTTGCCGAGGTCCTCGTGCGGGATGCCGATCACGGCGGCGTCGGCCACGCCGGGGTGTTCGGTGAGGGCGGCCTCGACTTCGGCCGGGTAGATGTTGGCACCGCCGCGGATGATCAGGTCGACACGGCGGTCGGACAGGAACAGGTATCCCTGGGCATCAACATGGCCGAGGTCACCGACGCTGATGAAGCCGTCCGGCGTGGTCCTGGTGGGGGGTGAGCCGATGTAATAGTAGGTTGGTTCCGGGTGGGTGGCGGGGCGGAAGAAGACTTCACCGACCTCGCCGGTGGCGACTTCGTTGAAGGCCTCGTCGAGGATTTTCAGTTCGGCCCCGGCGGGGCGGCCCACCGAGCCCGGATGGAGGAGCCATTCGTCGCCGCGGATAATGCAGGCGCCGGCAGCCTCGCTGGAGCCGAAGGCCTCGACCACTTTCTCCGGCGCGGTCAGTTCGATCCATTTGTATTTTAGCCAGGGCGGGCATGGGGCGGCGGTGACGAAGATTGATTCGATGCTGGAAAAGTTGCGCACCTCGATATCCGGCAGGCGGACGATGCGCATCATCATGGTCGGCGCCATGAAGCCGAACTGGACGCCGTGGCGCTCGATCAGGTTCATGGCGAGGGCGGCGTCGAAGCGTTCCATGACCACGATGTGGTGCTCGTCGAAAATGCCGTAATGCGACCAGGAGAAGGGCGAGTTGTGGTAGAGCGGGCCGGCGACGAGTTGGATTTGGCCGGTGCGCATGCCAACGGTGCCACCGAGCAGCGTCTCGCCGACCGGGCGCGCCCAGGGCTTGGGGTCGACGATGATCTTGGAGCGACCGGTGGAGCCGCCGGAGCCGATCGCCTTGCCGGGATGGGCGGTGATGTCCGGGAGAGCGGTGTCGGCAAACGGGCCGTGATCCCGCAGGGCGGTGATGTCGGTCTTGCGCAAATCGGCGTCGTCGCGGTCGGCGATCACCAGCTTGCGGTCGACCAGGGAGGTGATGCCGCGGAACTCGATGTCGGGCATGCGCGGGCTGAGCGGCAAGGTGCAGGCGCCGAGCTTCCAGGCACCGTAGGCGGCGGCGTAATGCTCCAGGCTGTTGTGGATGCCAATGCAGACCATGGTGGCAGGCCCGACGCCGCGCGCGGCCAACAGGCGGGCGGCGCGGTTGGACCAGCGTTCGAGCTGGGCATAGGTCAGGGTGTCCTGGGTGCCGTCCTGTTTGGCCAGGGTGATGACCGTGGCATTGGGCCGGGAGGCGGCTAGCTCGGTCAGGCGGGTGCCGAAGGAGATCGTGCGGGGGGCGGTCATGGGGGAATACCGACGTTCGAAAAATGGAAGGTAAGTGGACAAAAGAACCGGGCTCTGCCCGGACCCGCCAGGGGCCAAGCCCCTGGACCTTGGTTCTTAAGTAATGGGTTCCAAGGGCCGCCGGCCCTTGGTGGGTCCAGGGCAAAGCCCTGGCCTTTCCCTGCCTTCATGGACTGCGCTCGCGCGCCAGTTGCGAGCGGCGGATTTTGCCGGATTGGTCGCGCGGCAGGGCGGGCATGAATTCGTAGCTCTCGGGCATCTTGTAGGCGGTGAGGCGCGTGCGCATCCAGGTGCGCAGGGCGGGCTCGTCGGGGGTCACGCCGGCGCGCGGCTCGACGATGGCGTGTACGGACTTGCCGAGTTCGTCATGCGGGATGCCGATGACGGCGACATCGGCGACATCGGGGTGTTCGGACAGCGCCGCTTCGACCTCGGCCGGGTAGATGTTGGCGCCGCCGCGGATGATCAGGTCGACGCGGCGGTCGGAGAGGAAGACGTAGCCGTCGGGGTCGACGTAGCCCATGTCGCCGACGCTGATGAAGCCGTCCGGCGTGGTCTTGGCGGGCGGGGCGCCGATGTAACGGTAGGTTGGGGCGGGATGGACATGGGGGCGGCAGAAGATTTCGCCGACCTCGCCCTGTTGCACTTCGTTGAGGTCGTCGTCGAGGATTTTCAGCTCGGCGTTGACCGGGCGGCCGACGCTGCCGGGGTGAAGCAGCCATTCGTCGCCGCGGATGCGGCAGCTGCCGACGGCCTCGCTGGCGCCGAAGCCTTCCATCAGCTTTTCCGGCGCGGTCAGCTCCATCCAGCGCCGCTTGAGCCAGGGCGGGCATGGGGCTGCGGTTTGGTAGACGCATTCGATGCTGGACAAGTCGCGGGAGCCGATGTCCGGCAGGCGGGCGATGCGCTGCATCATGGTGGGGGCGAGGAACATGAACTGGCAGCGGTGGCGCTCGATCATGTCCACGGCGCGGGCGGCGTCGAAGCGTTCCAGCACGACCAGGTGATGATCATCGAACAGGCCGGAATGGCCCCAGGAGAAGGGCGAGTTGTGGTAAAGCGGGCCGGCGACCAGCTGGACCTGGCCGGTGTGGAAGGCGGTGCCGTGGTTGCTGGCGCGGATGCCGGGGATACGGGCCCAGGGATTGGGATCGACGATGATCTTGGGACGGCCAGTGGATCCGCCGGAGCCGATCGCCTTGCCGGGATGGGCGGTGATGTCCGCGAGTGCGGTGTCGGCGAAGGGGCCGCCGCCGGGGGGGGCGTCGCGCAGGGCGGTGATGTCGGCCAGGGTCAGGTCGGAGCCGGCGCGGTCGGCGATGATGAGGCGCTGCTCGACCAGCCCGGTGATGCCCTGGAACTCGATATCCGGCATGCGCGGGCTGAGCGGCAGGGTGCAGGCGCCCAGCTTCCAGGCACCGTAGGCGGCGGCGTAGTGCTCCAGGCTGTTCCAGATGCCGATGCAGACCATGGTGGCCGGCCCGACGCCTTTTTGCGCGAACAGGCGGGCGGCGCGGTTCGACCAGCGTTCCAGCGCCGCCCAGGACAGCGTGTCCTCACTGCCATCCTGGCGGGCCAGGGTGATGGCCGTGCGCCCGTCGCCGTGCAGCGCCGCCAGGTGCGTCAGGCGCGCGCCGAATGAAATCTGAGCCGACATGTGGATCCCCGCCTATCCCGCCGTGCGCAGCTTGGCGGCACTGCGCGGTGCCCGCTCGCTGGTGGGGATCGGATGTTCGCCGATGATGCGGTCGGCCTCAAGCCGGTCCATCTCCTCGGTGGAGAGGTTCAGGATGCGCGACAGCACCTCGCGGGTGTACTGGCCCAGCGTGGGCGCGGGCCAGCGGATGGGATAGGGCTGGGCGTCTTCGCGGAAGGTGGGCGTGGGCTGCCAGTGCTTGCCGAGGATCGGGCGGTCGATCTCCTGCCAGAAGCCGCGCGCCAGCAGGTGTGACTCGCCGGTGATCAACTCGTTGAAGCCGCGCGCAACGCCGGCGGCGATGCCGGCCTTCTGCAGCCTGGCCATCACTTCGTCGGGCGGCATGGTCTCGCTCCAGTAGGTGATCGCCTGCTCCAGCTCGTCTTCGCGCAACCGGCGGCCGGCGGCGGTGTCCAGCGTCGCGTCGTCGCCCAGGTCCGGCCGCCCGATCACCCGGCATAGCGTGTGGAAGGCGGCATCGCTGGTGACCGCGACCACTACCCATTCGTCGGCGCCGGCACATTTGAAGGCACCGTGCGGCACGAACAGCGGATGGCGGTTGCCCCAGCGCGGCGGTGGGGTGCCGAACGCCGATTGGTGGATGATGCCGCTCGCGGCCAGCGGGAACATGCACTCCACTTGCGACAGGTCGATCAACTGCCCGTGGCCCGTGCGCTTGCGATGCAGCAGCGCCGCCATCAGAGCCGCCGCGGCGTTGAACCCGCCATTGGGGTCGCCATAGGCGACCTGATTCATCGTCGGTGGCCAGCCCTCCTCGCCGGTGATGCTGGGCAGGCCCGAGCCCTGTTCCAGGGTGGAGCCATAGGCGCGCGTGTCGGCCCAGGCGGTGCCGGCGGCGTAGGCGGGCATGGTGACCATGACGAGGTCCGGCTTGATCTTGACCAGGTTGGCGTAGTCGAGCCCGAGCTTGGGCAGCACGCCCTGGGAGTAGTTTTCCACCACGGCATCGGCCGTCATTACCAGGCGGCGCGCGAGATCGGCGCCGGCGGGGCGGGTGAGGTCGAGCGTGATGCCGGTCTTGTTGCGGTTCAGCACGTTGAAGTTCAGCCGCGTCTCGTGCAGCTGGGCGGCCATCGCAGCGGCGGAATAGTCGTGGCCGCGCCACCAGTCGGGATAGGCGCGGCCCTCGATCTTGATCACCTCGGCACCCAGGTCGGCCATCTGGCGCGTGGTCAGCGGTCCCGCCCAACCCATCGCCATGTCGACGATGCGCAGGCCCGCGAGCGGCAGACCGGTGGGTGCGGGGGCGGTGCTGCGCGGGCGGGGTTCGGGCAGCTTCATGGCGTTGTCGGCGCCGGCGCGCGGGGCGAGACCGACCGCGGCCGGGGGGGTGTCGTTGAGGTGTTGCGGGACGACCGGGCCGCGGAATTCGGCGCTGCCGATCTTGACCGTGCCGAAGGCGCCGCGGCCCTGGTGCACGGGTTCGCGCAGCAGGTCGGCCATGCTGGGGACCATGACGAGGGGAATGCGGCGGCGCATGCCCTCTTCGAACCATTCGCGGGCGGTGCGGGTGAGCAGGATCGGGCCGTAAAACGCCTCCAGCTCGTTGGCGCATTCCAAGCGTTGGGGGGAGGTGGCGAAGCGGGGGTCCTCGGCGATGTCGTTGCGGCCGAGCAGGTCGCACCAGTTGCGCCACTGGTCGGGGGTGAGGACGGTGATGCCCAACCAGCCCTCGCGGCAAGGGTAACAGCCCATCGGGAACGTTGGATGCCAGCGGTTGATGCCGCGGCGCTGCTCCGGCGGGCCAGGGGCGAAGGTGATCACGGCCTGGTATTCCGAGATCACCGCGCTGGCGTCATGGGCCGAAATCTCGAACATCCGCCCCGCACTGCCAGACCACAGCGAGGCGAGGGCCGCGGTGAACGCGGTCAAGCCCTGGGGGGCGAAGCCCTGGTAGTCCGGCATCATCGCCGGGCGATCCGCGGGGCCGGTGTTTTTTATCAACCCGGCCAGGGCGCGCATCACCGAATCCGTCGCCGCATGGTCGCGATAGGGGCCGCTGAGCCCGAACCATGACAGCGAAACGATGTGCAGCCCCGGATGGGCGGCACGCAGCGCCGCGTGGCCGGTTGCCGGCGCGAGCTGTTCGGCTACCGGGCGGCCGTCGAGCAGCACGTCGGAGGCCGCCAGCACGGCTTGGATGCGCGTGGGCGTGGCGGTCACGCTGCGCTTGTTGGTGCACAGCCAAGCGAACCAGCCGCTCTCCTGCTCGCCGGGGGCAATGGTTACGAGGGGCGGCATGTGGCGCAAGGGGTCGCCGCCGGCGGCTTCAACCGTGATCACCTCGGCGCCGAGGTCGGCGAACAGCTTGCCGGCTTAGGCCAGCACGGCGCCGTCGCCGAGCTCTGCCACGCGGATGCCGGACAGGGCGGTGCGTTGCGTGGCGCTCATGGGCGCTTTCTCCCCTTTGACGTGAAGGCGGGGGCTCCGCCCCTCGACCCCGCTGGGGCGTCGCCCCAGGCCCCTTACGAATGAGGGTGAAGGGGGCTCGGCCCCCTGCCGGGTCCAGGGCGGAGCCGTGGTCTTGCCTTTCTAGACCTCAAGAATCGCTACGACCTGGCCTTCCTCGACCGGGTCTTCTTCCTTGACCAGGATCGCCAGCACTTTCCCCGCCTTGGGGGCGTCAATCGGGATTTCGGTCTTCATCGATTCCAGGACGATCAGGGTTGCCTCGGCGTCGACGGAATCGCCCACCGCGACCTCGACCTTCCACACCTTGGCGTTGAGGTCGGACAGCACTTTGAGTTCGGCCAACGTCACCACTCCCTTGCATCGGCATCCCTTGGGCGGAAGCCCCGGGAGATTGTCGACATTGGAGAAGCGGCGGCGATGGGCGTCAACCCCCGGCGGCGGGTTGCTGCCGCTACGAGCGGAGGTGTTCGGGGACCACCAGGCCCAGGCGCAGCGGCACGTACCAGTCTTCCGGGACCTCGCGCACCTGGCGGAAGCCGACGCGCAGGTAATTGGGCAGGGCGCGCGGGTGATCGGCGGTGCAAGTGTTCACGGTGACCGCGCGCGGGCCCATGCGCCAGCACGTATCGACGGCGTGACGCAGAAAGGCGTGGCCTATGCGGCTGCCGACCGAGTGCGGCATCAGGCCGAAATAGCTGAGGTTCACCCCGGGCCAGGGATTGCGGTCGAGTTCGTAGAACCCCAGCACCTCCTCGCCACGCTCCATCACGTGGATCGAGATTTGCGGGTCGCGCAGCAGGGCGGCGAGCTGGCGGTCGGACAGGGTTCGTCGCAGCCACCACAGGTAGTCGGCCCCGACGGCGTTGTAGAGGTGGCGGTAGAGTTCCACGGAGCAGTTCGCCATCTGGCGCACCGTCACCCCCGGGGGGAGGGCGGGGGCGGGTGTGGCGGGCGGGCGTTCCATGCGCAGGAACGTCACCACCACGCCAACGTGAACCACCGGCTCGGCCATCTCGGCCGCCTCAGCGCGCCTCAATCATCGAGGAAGCTCCGCAGCTTGCGGCTGCGGCTGGGGTGCTTGAGCTTGCGCAGGGCCTTGGCCTCGATCTGGCGGATGCGCTCGCGGGTGACGTTGAACTGCTGGCCGACTTCTTCCAGCGTATGGTCGGTGTTCATGCCGATGCCGAAGCGCATGCGCAGGACGCGTTCCTCGCGCGGGGTCAGGCTGGAAAGAACCCGCGTTGTGGCCTCGCGCAGATTGGCCTGGATGGCGGCGTCCAGCGGGATGACGGCGGCCTTGTCTTCGATGAAGTCGCCGAGATGCGAATCCTCCTCGTCGCCGATCGGGGTTTCCAGGCTGATCGGCTCCTTGGCGATCTTGAGCACCTTGCGCACTTTTTCCAGCGGCATGCCGAGCTTTTCGGCAAGCTCCTCCGGCGCCGGCTCGCGGCCGATCTCGTGCAGCATCTGGCGGCTGGTGCGCACCAGCTTGTTGATCGTCTCGATCATGTGCACGGGGATGCGGATGGTGCGGGCCTGGTCGGCGATGCTGCGGGTGATCGCCTGGCGGATCCACCAGGTGGCATAGGTGCTGAACTTGTAGCCGCGGCGGTATTCGAACTTATCGACCGCCTTCATCAGGCCGATATTGCCTTCCTGGATCAGGTCGAGGAATTGCAGGCCGCGGTTGGTGTATTTCTTGGCGATCGAGATCACCAGGCGCAGGTTCGCCTCGATCATCTCCTTCTTGGCGCGCGCGCTGTCGCGCTCACCGCGGCTCACCGTCATGAACACGCGGCGGAACTCGCCGATCGGCAGGCTGGCATCGGTGGCCACCGCGGAGATCTGGCCGCGCACCACCTGGATGTCGGCGGCATGGCGCGCGGTGAAGGTCTTCCACGACTTGCCCGGCAGGCGGCCGATCCGCTCCAGCCAGTTCGGGTCCAGCTCGTGGCCGCGATACTGGTTGAGGAAGTCGTCGCGCGCCACCTTGCAGCCCTCGGCCATGCGCAGCAACTGGCCTTCCAGCCCGGTCAGGCGCTGGTTCAGCTGCTTCAACTGGGTGACCAGTTCCTCGATGCGGTTGTTGTGCAGCCGCACCTGCTCGACCTTGGCGACCAGTTCCTCGCGCAGCTTCTCGTAGCTCTTCTCGCTGCGCGCGTTCACCTCCTCGCCCGAGGTCATGCTCTCCAGGCGCTTGGACTGCATCTTGTGCAGCTTCTTGTAGAGATTCTCGATCTCTTCGAAATTCGCCAGCACTTCCGGCTTC
>JBBQOT010000015.1:0-13638 GCA_038331165.1 Acetobacterales bacterium | reverse complement strand
GCGCACGCGGCGCGGCCAGACGCCGGGCAGGAAGGTGGTGATGGCGGCGTGCCGCCCGGCGAGCCGGCGCAGCGCCTGGCCGTCGCGGCCACGCACCGGCAGGGGGCAGGTGATGCCGCGCGCGGCGAGGTGGTCCATCAGGCCGAGGAACCAGGGCAGTTCGGCCGGGTCGACGCGTTTTTCGTAGAGCGTGAGGATGTAGTCGCCCTGGGTGGTGCGCAACGAAAAATTGCTATTTTCGACGCCTTCGGCGATGCCGCGGAAGGCGACCGCCTGGCCGATATCGTATTCCGCCAGGAACGCGGCCAGCGCCTCGTCGGTGACTTCGGTATAGACGGCCATTGGGCGGGGCGGCGGCTACTTCGCCAACCCGGCGGGCAGCTTGAAGACCACGTCCTCCTGCGTCACCACGCGCTCCTCGATGACGAGGGAAAAATGTTCGCGCAGGCGGGTCAGCAGGCCGTCGACCAGCACCTCGGGCGCCGAGGCGCCGGCGGTGATGCCGATGGTGCGCACGCCGTCGAGCATGGCCCAGTCTAGGGCGGCGGCGGTGGGCAGCAGGACGGCGCGGGCGGCGCCGGCGCGCTCGGCGACCTCGCGCAGGCGTTGCGAGTTGGAGGAATTGGCGCTGCCGATCACCACGACCAGGTCGGATTCGGCGGCGATCGCCTTCACAGCGGCCTGGCGGTTGGTTGTGGCGTAGCAGATGTCCTCGCGCTTCGGCCCCTGCATCAGCGGGAAGCGGGCGCGCAGTACTTCGACGATCTCGGCGGTGTCGTCGACCGACAGGGTGGTCTGGGTGACGAAGGCCAGGCGGGTGGGGTCGGCTGGCTGGATGGTGCGCGCCTCGTCGACCGATTGGATCAGGGTCATGGCGCCTTGCGGCAGCTGGCCCATGGTGCCGATCACCTCGGGGTGGCCGGCATGGCCGATCATCAGGATATGGCGGCTGCCGCTGCTGCCGTCGGCGAAATGGCGCTCGACCTCGCGGTGCACCTTGGAGACCAGGGGGCAGGTGGCGTCGAGATAGGTGAGGTTGCGGCGTTCGGCCTCGGCTGGCACCGCCTTGGGCACGCCGTGGGCGGAGAACACCACTGGCGCGTCTTGCGGCACCTCGTCCAGGTCTTCCACGAAGACGGCGCCCTGGGCTTCCAGCGCCTCGACCACGGTGCGGTTGTGGACGATTTCGTGGCGCACATAGACCGGGCGGCCGTGGCGGCGCAGCGCCTCCTCGACGACACGGATGGCGCGGTCGACGCCGGCGCAGAAGCCGCGCGGGCCGGCGAGCAGGACCTTCAGCGGGGTCAGGGTGGTGTTGGCGCGGGTGGCGGATTCTTGCATGTTGTCCATCGGGCGGGTCGGCCCCACTATGCCCGCCCCGCCGGCCGCGGACAACTCGGCCAGTGCCGTGAGCTTGCCCTGGAGTCGCCGATGTCCCGCCTTGCCGTTCCTGCCGCGCTGCTGGCCGCCCTGTTGCTGTCCGGCTGCGACAGCGGCGAGCTTAAGTTCGCGCCGACCTGCCCGCAATTGGCCATGCTGGCCGAGGGCTCCGACCTTGCGCGCTTCGCCGGCGCGGGGCGGGATGTGACCGACCGGGTGCTAGAGGCGCGCATCGCCGGTGTTGAGGCGTCGTGCCGCGGCGGGCGCGGCGGCGACGTGGTGGCGCTGCTGAAGGTGCAGGCCGATATTGCGCGCGGTCCGGCGGCGCGCGGGCGCGGCGCCCAGGTGCCATATTTCGTGGCGGTGATGGACGGCGATGCGGTGCTGGACCGACGCGCGTTCGTGCTGGAGGCCAATTTTCCGCCCAACGTCGATTCGCTGCGCGTGGCTGGCGGCGAGCTGGAGCTGCGCTTTCCCCGGGCGGGCGACCGCGGCGCCGCGCAGTATCGCATTCTCGTGAGCCTGCAACTGACCGAGGAGGAACTGGCCCATAACCGCCGTGCCACCTCGCGTTGAACCGGTGCCACACGCCTCGGGCTGTGCGGACGCGCACGGCTGGGTTTCCGGCGGTTGCAGGGCGCGTATAAAATTAGACGATTTGATTTTTTCTTAAACATCGTACGCGATATGGGCACCGAACAAATCTCGGGACTCAGCGACGTGCCCATAACCTTTACCAACACCATCTACAACGCTGGCCGGTGGGGCGTGATCTACATGTTCCACAATCTTGGGACGGTGGATTACGTCAGCCCCGACCGCATCGTGCTGAACGGTTCGGTCAGCGCAATCGGTGACCGGGTGACGGTGATCTACAACGACGCGTCGTATCAGTTCACCGTCACGGCCTATGATTCGGCCGGCGCGCTGGTGTTGCAGTACGGCAGCAACCTGTACGTGGTCTCGAACAACGCGCTCACGTCTGGCCAAGTGCTGACGCTGACCACCAACGGGCCCGGGGACTATGCGCCGCCGCCCTGTTTCGTCGAGGGCACGCGCATCCTGACACGGCAGGGCGAGGTGGCGGTGGAGGCGCTGAAGCCAGGCGACGACGTGGTGGCGGTGCTCGCCGGGCGGCTGCTGCCGGTGATCTGGGTCGGGCGGCGCACGGTGGACTGCACGCGCGAGGATCGGCCGGCCGAGATGTGGCCGTTCCGGTTGCGCGCCCATGCCTGTGGTCCTGGCCGGCCGCATCGCGACCTGTTCCTGTCGCCCGACCACGCGGTGCATGTGGACGGCATGCTGGTGCCGGTGCGCTATTTGGAGAACGGCACCACGATCGCGCGCGAGCGGCGCGACAGCGTGACCTATTTCCATGTGGAACTGGCGCGCCACGACATCATGCTGAGCGAGGGGTTGGGCAGCGAGAGCTACCTCGACACCGGCAACCGTGACGATTTCGTGCGGCAGCGGCGCGAACCCGGCCAGTCGATGGCCGAGGCGGAGGCGGCGGCGCGGCAGATCTGGGCCGAGCATGGCTGCATGCCGTTGGTGACCGAGGGGGTTCGGCTGCGTACCGTACGCACCAAGCTGGCCGCCCGCGCTGCTGCGTTGGGCCACGCCGCCAGCGACGATCCGAGGCTGGCGCTGCGAGTGGGCGGGATTGAGCACCGCGGCGTGTTCGACGGCGAGGCGTGGCATTTCACGCTGGACGCCGAGCATGACGATGCGCGGCTGATATCGACCGGATTCGTGCCGGCGGTGTTGGCCCACGGGACGGCACGCGACCGGCGTTGCCTGGGGGTGGCGGTGACGCGGCTGATGGCCGATGGGCGGATCGTGCCGTTGCACCACCCGGCGCTGGCGCGCGGCTGGCACCTGCCGGAGCGCGACCTGCGCTGGACGGCGGGCGAGGCGGCGTTGCCGCGGTTGCGGCGGCTGTCCGTCGTGCTGGCGCCGATCGGCCGCACGCAGGCGCATCCGCGGCTTGCACCTCCTGTGCCACATGGGCCGCGCGCGGCGGTGCCACAGGCGCTTGAACGGGCGCGCGTGTTCCGTCATACAGAGGGTGTTCGGATCACACCGGGCGGAAGAGAGCGACCATGGGGGGCAGCAATGCCGTTCGTGCCGCCGCCGAAGGCGCAACCGGCCCCCGGAAACGCTCAGGTACCGAGGACCGCCCAGGCATACGAGCCTCTGGAAAGCCGGCCAGCTGAGCAGGCCGCACCGACGGAGTAAGGGCGCGGTTTTCCCGCCCCGAATCTCTCAGGTTCCGCAGACAGAGGGGGGTCGCACGCGGCCGGCATGTCGCCGGCGGGCGACCTGTGGGTGGAGCTGCGTATGACCGACGAGACCCTCAAGACCACGCCGCTGGATGCGCTGCATCGCGAACTCGGGGGCAAGATGGTGCCCTTCGCGGGGTATTCGATGCCGGTGCAATACCCCGCCGGGGTGCTGACCGAGCACCTGCATTGCCGAGCGCAGGCGGCGCTGTTCGACGTGTCGCATATGGGGCAGGCGAGCATCCATGGCCCCGGCGGTGCGGCGGCGCTGGAGCTTCTGGTGCCCGGCGACATGCTGGGCCTGGCGCCATGGCGGCAGAAATACACGCTGCTGACGATGGCCCATGGCGGCATCATGGACGACCTGATGGTGGCCAACCTGCCGCGCCCAGGGGGGCATGAGCGGCTGTTTCTGGTGGTCAATGCCAGCCGCAAGCACATCGACCTGCCGCATATCGAGGCCCATCTGCCGGCCGGGCTGCGGCTAGAGCGGCATGACGACCGGGCGTTGCTGGCGTTGCAGGAGCCGGCGGCGGTGGAGGTGATGGCGGGGTTGGCGCCGGCGGCGGCGGCGTTGCCGTTCATGGGCGTGGCCGCGCTGACGCTGGGCGGGGTGCCGTGCCTGGCCAGCCGTTCCGGCTATACCGGCGAGGACGGGTTCGAAATTTCCATCCCGGCCGACCGGGCCGAGGCGGTGGCGCGGCTGTTGCTGGCGCAGCCCGGGGTGATGCCGGCCGGACTGGGGGCGCGCGATTCGCTGCGGCTGGAGGCCGGGCTGTGCCTGTACGGCAACGACATCGACGAGACGACCAATCCGGTCGAGGCGGCGCTGATGTGGACCATTCCGAAGCGCCGGCGGGCCGAGGCGAATTTTATCGGCGCCGCGCCGATCCTGACGACGCTGGCGGCGGGGCCGGCGCGGCGGCGTGTGGGTATCCTGCCGGAGGGGCGGGCACCGGCGCGCGGGCATACAGAGATTGTTGACGACGCGGGTGCAGTGGTGGGCGAGATCACCTCGGGCGGCTTTGGGCCGAACCTGTTTGGGCCGAGCGGGGGGGGGCCGTGTGCCATGGGCTATGTGCCGGCCGGGCTGGCCGCCGCGGGCACCGCGCTGTGGCTGCTGGTGCGGGGCAAACCCCTGCCGGCGCGGGTGGCCGCGACACCCTTCGTGCCGCACCGCTACGTGCGCTGATTCGAAACGACCCTAGTGAAGGAAAACCTGAAATGACCGTGCGCTACACCAAGGAACATGAATGGGTGCGGCTGGAAGACGGAGTCGCCGTCGTCGGCATCACCGACCACGCGCAGGAAGCTTTGGGCGACGTGGTGTTCGTGGAGCTGCCCGAGCCGGGCCGCGAGGTGGAGGAGGGCGAGGCCTGTTCGGTGGTTGAAAGTGTGAAGGCGGCCTCGGACGTCTATGCCCCGCTGGCCGGGCGGATCGTGGAGATCAACCAGGCGATCGTGGACGATCCCGCGCTGGTGAACCGCGACAGCGCCGGCGAGGGATGGTTCTTCAAGCTGGCGCTGGCCGACGAGGCGGCGTTTGACGCGCTGCTGGACGAGGACGGCTACAATGCTTTTCTGGAGACGCTGTGATGCCTGATGCGCTGATTGAACTTGCGGCGCTGGAGGCGAGCGACAGTTTTGTCGCCCGCCATGTTGCCCCGACCGAGGACGAGATTGCCGCCATGCTGAAGGCAGTGGGCGTGGCCAGCCTGGCGGAGATGGCGGCGCGCACGGTGCCGGCGACGATCCGCATGCAGCAGGCGATGGAATTGCCGCCGGCGCTGGACGAGGCCGCCACGATTGCCGAGTTACGCAGTCTGGCGGCGCGCAACACCGGAGAGAAATCTCTAATCGGTTGCGGCTACCACGGCACCATCACGCCGCCGGTGGTGCTGCGCAACGTGCTGGAAAATCCGGGCTGGTACACCGCCTACACGCCGTATCAGGCCGAGATCGCGCAGGGCCGGCTGGAGGCGCTGGTGAACTTCCAGACGATGATTTGCGAGCTGTCCGGCATGGAGATTGCCAACGCCTCGCTGCTGGACGAGGCGACGGCGGCGGCCGAGGCGATGGCGATGGCGCACGCGCTGTCGAAGGCCAAGTCGGATGTGATCGCGGTGGCGGCCGACCTGCATCCGCAGACCCGCGCGGTGCTGAAGACGCGGGCCTGGCCGCTGGGCATCACGCTGGTGGATTTCTCCCCGGGCGATGCGGCGGCGGTGGCGGCGGCCAAGCCGTTTGCGGTGGTGTTGCAGTATCCCGGGACCTGCGGGCAGGTGCGCGACCTCAGCGCCGAGATTGCGACAGCGCATGCGGCCGGCGCGCTGGGGATCGTGGCGGCCGATCCGCTGGCGCTGGCGCTACTGACGCCACCGGGCGAGATTGGGGCCGACATCGTGGTGGGCTCCGCCCAGCGCTTCGGCGTGCCGATGGGCTTTGGCGGGCCGCATGCCGGCTATATGGCAACCAAGGATGCCTATAAGCGGGCGATGCCGGGGCGGCTGGTGGGCGTGTCGATCGATGCCGCCGGGGCGCCGGCGATGCGCCTAGCGTTGCAGACGCGCGAGCAGCATATCCGCCGCGAGAAGGCGACCTCGAACATCTGCACCGCACAGGTGCTGCTGGCAGTGATGGCCGGGATGTACGCCGTGTGGCACGGGCCGGAGGGGCTGAAGCGGATCGCCAAACGGGTGAATTTGCAGGCCCGGCTGCTGGCCGCCGCTGCCGCGCAGGCGGGGATGAAGCTGCGCCATGCGGCGTTCTTCGACACCATCGCGCTGGAGGCCGGCAGCCGCGCCGACGCGCTGATGGACGCCGCCGTGAAGGCCGGGTTCAACCTGCGCCGGCTGGATGCGACGGGGGTTTCGATCGCGCTCGACGAGACGGTGACGCGCGGCGAATTGGCGCGGCTGGCACTGATCCTGGGTGGCGAGCTTAAGGCGGCGCCGGGCTCGATCCCCGAGGCGCTGGGTCGGCGGTCGGCGTTCCTGCAACAGGCGGTGTTCTCCAGCCATCACGCCGAGCATGAGATGCTGCGCTACCTCAAGCGGCTTGAGGACAAGGACGTGGCACTGAACCGCAGCATGATCCCGCTGGGGTCGTGCACGATGAAGCTGAACGCCACCGCCGAGATGATCCCGCTGTCGTGGCCCGGCTTTGCCGACATCCATCCGTTCGCGCCGGCCGAGCAGACGCGCGGCTACAAGGAAATGATCGACCGCCTGTGCGCGTGGCTGTGCGTGGCCACCGGGTTTGCCGGCGTGTCGATCCAGCCGAATGCGGGCAGCCAGGGCGAGTATGCCGGGCTGCTGGCGATCCGCGCGTATCACGCATCTCGCGGCGACACCCAGCGCGATATCTGCCTGATCCCGTCCTCCGCGCACGGCACCAACCCGGCCTCGGCGGCGATGGCGGGGTATCGCGTGGTGGTCACCGCCTGCGACAAGGACGGCAATGTCGACATGGGCGACCTCGCGGCCAAGGCGGCGCAGCACGCGGACAAGTTGGCGGCGTTGATGATCACCTATCCCAGCACGCATGGCGTGTTCGAGACGACGATCGGCGACATCTGCCAGTTGATCCACGCCCATGGTGGCCAGGTCTACATGGACGGGGCCAACATGAACGCGCAGGTGGGGCTCACCTCGCCCGGGCGGATCGGCGCCGATGTGTGCCACCTGAACCTGCACAAGACGTTCTGCATTCCGCATGGCGGCGGCGGCCCCGGCGTGGGGCCGGTGTGCGTGGCCGCGCACTTGGTGGCGTTCCTGCCGAACCATCCGATGCGCGAGGATGCCGGCCCGGCCACCAGCTATGGCCCGGTTTCGGCGGCACCGTTTGGCAGCGCACTGATCCTGCCGATCAGTTACGCCTATATCCGCATGATGGGGGCGGCGGGGCTGACGCGGGCGACCGAGGTGGCAATTCTGAACGCCAACTACATGGCGCACAGGCTGCGGCCACACTACCCGATCCTGTATGTCGGGGCGTCGGGGATGGTGGCGCATGAGTGCATCATCGATTGCCGCGGCTTCGCTGCGGTGAGCGGCGTGCAGGTGGAAGATATCGCCAAGCGGCTGCAGGATTACGGGTTTCATGCGCCGACCATGTCGTGGCCGGTGGCGGGCACGCTGATGATCGAGCCGACGGAAAGCGAGAGCCGCGCGGAGCTGGACCGATTCTGCGATGCGATGATCGCGATCCGCCACGAGATCAGCGATATCGAGGCGGGCGTGCTGGATATGGCAGACAACCCGCTGAAGAACGCCCCCCACACCGCGCGCGAGGTGATGGCCGAGGTTTGGCCGCATGGCTATTCGCGCGGGCGGGCGGCGTTCCCGCTGCCGTGGGTGGCGGCGTCGAAATATTGGCCGCCGGTGAAGCGGGTGGACAATGTCTACGGCGACCGCAACCTGGTATGCACCTGCGCGCCGTTGGAGGCGTACGCGCAGGCGGCGGAGTAAGGCCAGGGCTTTGCCCGGGACCCACCAGGGGCCGAGCCCCTGGACCTCGTATTATTGAAGAAATGAGGTTCCCAAAGGCCGGCGGCCTTTGGGAACCATCTGATTATCATACGTTAAAGGTGCAGGGGCTTGGCCCCTGCTGGGGGTTGGGGCGAAGCCCCATGCTTGCTGGCTGGGCGTCACTCACGCCGACCGTTGACATCTCTTTCCGTCCAATCCGACCCTCTAGCCGAGCCCGCCGCCGCTTGTCGGCAATACCATGAGCTGTACCAGCGGATCGCGGCGGGCGGCGTGGCGGGCGCGGTCGGCGGCTTGTTTCGCCAATAGGGTTTCGAAGCCGCGGCTGGTGCGCAGCGCGTCGGCCAGGGCTTCGCGGGGCGCTTCGCAGGCGGCCTCGGCTTGGCCGGCGGCCTGACGGGCTTCGGCAAGGCGGACCGCCGTCGCCTCGGCCCAGGCAACAAAATGCTGCGCCGGGTAGTGCGTGCCTGCCGACATCGCGTTTGTTGCAGCGGCAAAGCGGCGCTCACGGTCGATGCTGTCCGCCAGGTCGGCGGCCGCTGCGGCACGGTTGGCATGTTCCTGCTGCGCCGCGGCGAGGTTGGCGCGGCTGGTCGCCTCGCGCAGTTTCAGCACGCGGATGATCAACGCGGCCGTGGCCGGGCTCATTGGCATGATGGCGGCGTGTTGCGGGGTGACAGCAGCGACATGGCGCGCAGCTTGGCGCCGGGTTGCTGAACAGGACGTGAATCGACACGGCGAACGTCTGCGTACGCCTCGTCCGGCTTACCCCGTTTCGCAGATGCAGCCCGCGATGGCGCGGGGGGGCGGGGTTTGGTAGGATGAAGGTATGCACCCTCTCCGCCCGCTTCGGCGCTCGCTCCTGTTGATCCTGTCCCTGCTGTCCGCATGCGGCGCCGCGGAATGGGCCCCCGCCACGATGGCGCTTGCCGACTCTGTCGCGGCCACCGGCCCGTCCACGCCCGGCCCCGCACCGCGCCGACGCGCGCCGCAGCCGCCCGGCTCCGCAGCGTTGCTGACCGGGCGGTTCGCCAGCAGCCAGGGCGACATCGATATCGCCGCGCAGGCCTATCAACGGGCGCTGGTGGCCGACATGGACAACGAGGAGCTGCGCCAGCAGGCATTCCTGACCAGCCTGATGGCCGGGCGGCCGGAAGCCGAGCGCTTGGCTGGGTTGTTGGGGCGCAACCAGGAGGCGCAGCTGATGCTGGCCGGGCGCGACGCCAAGGCGGGCGCCTGGGCCCAGGCCGAAGCGCGCTTCGCCGCGTTGCCGCGCGAGGGCGCCACCGAGGTGATGCGCCCGATGTTGATCGCCTGGGCCCAGTTCGGCCGGGGCCAGACGGATGCGGCGTTGGCCACGTTGCAGCCGCTGGTCGAAAGCCGCCGCTTCCGCGCCTTCTACGCCCTGCATGCCGCGCTGATTGCCGACCTCGGCGACCGCCGCCCGCTGGCCGAGCGGTTGTACCGCACGGCGCAGACCGAGTTCGGTGGCACTGGCCACCTGCAACTCGGCCGCCAGATCGCCAGTTGGGAGGCGCGACAGGGCAATGCCGCCCAGGCGCAGTCGGCTCTGCGCGGCATGGCCGGGGGCAACGACGACATCATGGTTACCCTGCCGGCCCTGTTGGCCGATGCCGCGGCGCCGCAGGTGCGCAACGCGCTGGACGGGCTGGCCGAGACCTACGTGGTGATCGCCAGCGTGCTGCGCGGGCAGGACTCGAGCGACTTCGCATTGGTGTTGTCGCGCCTGGCGCTCCAGCTGCGGCCCGATCTGGCGGTGGCGCGGATCCTGGCGGCCGAAATCGTTGGCAACGGCAAGCGGCCCGAGCTGGCGCTGGAGTTGCTGGCGCCGATCCGTGCCGACGACCCGCTACATGGCATGGTGCAGATGCGCCAAGCGCGGCTGCTGCAGAAGCTGGAGCGCAGCGACGACGCGCTACGGATGCTGGAGGATGTGGCCCGTGCCCAACCCGACCGGCCAGAGCCGCAGGGACTGATCGGCGACATCCTGCGCATCAAGCGCCGCTTCCCCGAGGCGGTGCAGGCCTATGACAAGGCGATCGCGCTGTTGGGCACGCCGCAGCCGGCGCACTGGCCGCTCTACTATGATCGCGCCATCGCGCTGGAGCGGTCGAAGCAGTGGGAGCGGGCGGAGGCGGACTTCCTCCAGGCGCTGCGCTTCGTGCCGGACCAGCCCTTCGTGCTGAACTACCTCGGCTATTCCTGGGCCGAGCAGGGGCGCAACCTTGAGCAGGCGAAGGCAATGATCGAGCGCGCGGTGCAGCAGCGGCCGAACGACGGTTCGATGATCGACAGCCTGGGCTGGGTGGCGATGCGCATGGGCGACACCGCCACCGCCGTGCGGCTGCTGGAGCGCGCGGCCGAGCTGGAGCCGGCCGATGCCACGGTGAACGGGCATCTCGGCGATGCCTATTGGGAGGCGGGGCGGCGGCTGGAAGCGGTCTTCCAGTGGCGCCGGGCGCTGAACCTGAAGCCGGAGCCCGAGGAGAAGGAGCGGCTGGAGGGGCGGCTGGGACCGGCCGAGCTGCAGCTTGGCATCACGCCCTAACGCGGCCCGGCGGCAGCTTGGCCTCATGTTCTGATACAGCCGGGCCACGATGCTGACCGAGCCCGCCTACGCCAAGGTGAACCTGTTCCTGCATGTGGTCGGCCAGCGCGGCGACGGCTACCACCTGCTCGACAGCTTGGCCGTATTCCCCGCGGTGGGCGACGTGCTGCGCGCGGCCCCCAACGACGTGCTGTCGCTGGCGGTCGAGGGCCCGTTCGCCGGCGCGCTAGCGGGCGAGGCCGACAACCTGGTGTTGCGTGCGGCACGGCGACTGGCGGAGGCGTGCGGCGTGACCACAGGTGCGCGGCTGGTGCTGGAGAAGCACCTGCCGGTGGCCAGCGGGATCGGCGGCGGCAGTGCGGATGCGGCGGCGGCGCTGCGGGTGCTGGCGCGCCTGTGGGGCGTATCGGTTCCGGACGCCCTGGCGATCGGGCTGGGCGCCGATGTGCCAGTGTGCCTGGCGCAGGCGCCGTTGCGCATGGCGGGCGTGGGCGAGGTGCTGTTGGCCGGCCCCAGCTTGCCGCCATTCGGCATAGTTTTGGCCAATCCGGGTATGGCGGTTGCGACGCCGGCCGTATTCCGCGCGCGGGCGGCGGGCGGCGAGCGGTTCTCTGCGCCGGCGGTTTTTCCTCTCGGCTGGCGCGACGTGGCGGCAATGACGCGCGACCTTTCGGCGACCGGCAACGACCTGCAGGACGCGGCGGTCGCGTTGTGCCCGGCGATCGGTGCGATTCTGGGCGCACTGGCCGCCGTGCCCGGCTGCCGCCTGGCCCGGATGAGCGGCAGTGGTGCCACCTGCTTTGGCCTGTTCGACGACGCGGGCACCGCCCGCCGTGCGGCGGAAGCGTTGGCGCGCCCCGGCTGGTGGGTCTGGGGCGGGGCTGGCGGTTGAAGCCGTCGCTTGGATCATTTGCCCGGGGCCAATATTGCGCTACTACCGGCCGGGATTGGGGCGTCGCCAAGCGGTAAGGCAGCGGATTTTGATTCCGCCATGCGGAGGTTCGATCCCTCCCGCCCCAGCCAGTTCACCGTGGCGATACCTTCTCTTGGTGTGGACGGACGCCGGAAAAATGCGAGGTTTCAGAAGGGTTTGACGGTTAGTGGTTTGACTGCCGTCACGCCCAGAAGGCCGAATTTGGGTCTCTGGACGGTCAAAGTCTCCGGACGATTTGCCTAGCATGATTTTGTATGACGACGAAACACTGTTGTATATCAATGCGTTGGCTCGGAGGCGCGTAAGAGGGGCAAAACCCCGGGCACGCAGGTGCAGCAATAATCGGAATCCCGCGGCCACATGGCGGAATTCTGCCATCGTTGCGTAGGCGCCGATGGGATCGATTCGAGAGACGCCTCAGATCGCCCGGGCTTTTGCCCCTGTTACGGAGGCGCGTAACAGGGGCAAAAGCCGTGCCCTCAAACGCCTTGGCTATCAGATTCGCTTCCGCGAGGCGCCGGGACAGGAGGGCCTCATTTTCTACAAGTATTTTGTTCGGGCGGTACTTCCAATGAAGCATTGCGTTTGCGGATGTCGCCCAGCCCGCAGCAGTTCCGTCCTTCAATCCAGCAACGAAGACCGCGTTGGTTTTTTCCCAGATCCCATCAGTGGTATTGAACGCAAGTGACATTAGGGCAGTCTTCTAATTCGGAGCAAGTGCGGAGAATTCGCGGCCTGACAGGGCATTGTAGTTTTCCACCAATTGTTCGTATTCCACCTTCTCGGTGACCTGGTTTACTCTAGAGAGCTGTCCTTCAGTGAGGCTGACGGAGACACGTGTGGGGTTGCCGCGGCCGCCAGGAGCTTGCCATGGGATTGGCGCGCTTCTCGGTATTACGCCCAGCACCGGCCCGCCAAGTGACGTGGCGCTCGGCCCGGCCATTTCCAGCGCGAGCCTCGCTGCCGCACCAGTTCGGCCCAGGACGGTGGCGAACGGTACGCCCCCCGTCAGGGTGCGGAGGTTCGGATCGGTGTTCCATTCGGTCAGCACCGACAGAAAGTTGGTCAAATTACTGAGTGGGCCCCTTCCGAGGTCGGAACCGCTGCCAATAGTCACACCACCGCCGATGGTGAGATAGGGTGAGGACCAGTTGCCTCCTTCCATCATGTGAATGAAGGACCAGTCGATGTTGGTGGCATCAGGTGACGCAACGTCCGATTTCGGATCCTCCATCACGAGGCGCGTGCCCAGCAGACCGTCGTCGAGGGGGTAGATGCGGCGAACTGCGGCCACGTTTTCCGCTTCGACCAGGCTGTTGTTGACCCGCACGTTCGCGACGAGATCGCGGCTGCGGTAAACCGTCAGCCGCGCCGGGGAGTTCGTCTGCAGGTCGTTCTGGAAAACGTAGCCGACCGTGAGATCCTTCTGGCCGGAGAACTCGATGACGTCACCCGGCCGGAAATTGGCCAGCGTGAGAGTGTGCGTGGGCGCGGTTGTCGGCGCGTCGATCGTCACGCTCTCATTGCCGCCGGCAAAGGCGAGCGTTGCAGTGACAGCCGTCTCGTCGGTGCGACGCAGGATCAGTGTTGCGTTCGCGCCGAGCTTCAGGTCCGGCGCGCCGAAGGCAATGCCACCGACGCTTGGCGATATTGGCAGGGTGATGGTGTCCTTGCCGCCAAGTTCGAAGCCCGTGAACAGCGCGGCGAAGGACCCGGCCGTGGCGATGTAGGCCTTCTGTGCCTCGTTGAGGAAGTTGAAATCGACGTTGTCGTCGCCAGAAATGAACAGTGGGCCGCCGTCGTCTCCAAAGCCAGCAAACTTGGACGCGCCTACGGGAGCGACCAGGACCGTTCCGTCCGTGGTTCCATCCGTCATCCACAGCCCCCCGGCACCTGCGAACATGACGCGACCATTGCCGACATAGGTCAGGTCACTAGGACCAGGGACAGGATATATCAGTGGAGAATAGCCCGGGCCAACCTCCC
>JBBQOT010000014.1:0-14024 GCA_038331165.1 Acetobacterales bacterium | reverse complement strand
GGTTCTGGGGTACCACCCCGGCACCTTCCTGGAACGTGGGGCGACCGTGCCCTTCACGACCCCGCACCTCAACGGTGCGCGTGCTCGCCCGGGGTCGCGCGGCGGCCTGGAATTCACCGTGCCCAATCCTTCCGGCGGGCGCGGCTTGTACATCGTGCCGTGGGAAGGGGTGTTCGCGCTGTGCCGGCCGACGGTGCACGATTGCCGGCTGATCAGCGTGCTGTCGGGCCTGCGCGGGGTGACGCCACTGGCGATCCGCGGTGCCGCCCGGGCCATTGCCGCCGAGGGCCTGGCCGGCCGTGCCGCCCGCAGCGCCGCCGAGGAGGCGATCGCCATCGACGAGAAGTCCCGCATGATGGCCAATTTCCAGCTGTTGCTGGAACTGGTCGGCCAGGTCGAGGCCCTGCTGGGGCAGGATGGCAGCGGTCAGGCCGCGGGCGCCCCGGAGATCGACGCCGCCCGCGCCGGCCCGGCGGACCTTGAACGGCGTGCTCGCCGCGCGGTGGCCTGCATCGCGCCCGATCTGCAGCGTTCGACCGAACAGGTTGCTGCCTGCCTTGAGGAACTGTCGGTGCTGTTCGCCAATGTCGGGGTCGGCAAGCTGGCGTCGGCCAGCCGTGTTCCGCGCATCGTCACGGCCCTGTCCGGGCTGCGCGATGCGATGCTGGACTGGGCGCGCGGCCACCCCGACGAAAGCGGCGCCGATGCGGCGCGGGTGGCGGAGTCGGCCGAGGTCACGTTGGCGTGCGTGCGCGTGGTGATGACCGAGGTGCATGCCCTGCCGCGCGACATGCGCGCGCTGTTGCGCGGCTGGCTCGCCGATCCGGCCGAGATGGCCAACCGCGTCGCCCGCCCCGACTGGCTGGTCGATGGCTGGGAGCGCATCGTCCTGTTGTGGCAGACGGCCGATATGCTGGGCCGCGAGCCGACGCTGGCCGAGATGGCCAGCCTGATCCCGGCGCTGCCCAAGGAGGTGGCCGACTGGTGCCGCGTGCCGATCCCCGGCCTGTCCGAGAGCGTGCCGCGTCGGCGCATGGTCTCGATGCTGGAGGACTGGCGCACCGGGGTGACGCAGTACGACATGATCGCCCGCAACGAACAATTGCTGTGTCTGGCACCATGACCTATGCCCCGATGAGCGCATCCCACCCCGAGAAGTTCGGCCGGCTGGCGGAGATCCGCGCGCTGAACCGGCATCTGGTGTCGGCGCAGGATGCCAAGATCCTCAAGATCGTCGCCATGGTCGACGCCCTGCCGGAGCGCGGCGAGGCCGATACGTTGATCGCGCCGCTGCGGACACGGCTGGCGCAGCTGCGGCCGCGGCGGCCGATGAATGCGCCGCGCCTGTTATTCATTCCGCTCGACCCGGTGCTGGTGCCGGCGGCGCAGTGGCGCCGTGGCACGCTGACGGTGCCGCGCACCGTGGTGCCCTGCCTGGCGCGCCAGATTGCCCGGTTGGCCCCCCCGCTGCTGGACGCGGTGGCCGAGGAGATCGTCGGTGCGACCACCGATGACCAGATGGTGGTTCGCCGTGTCGGCGGCCGGCTGTGGCCGCTGGCGGCCGAGGTGCTGGCGGCCGCGCCCATGCCCGAGGATTGGGATTCGGCGACCGGGCTGACCGTGGCCGATCATGCCACCATCCGTGCCGCGGTGGTGCTGGTACTGCGGCACGCCAAGACGATCGCTGGCCAGGTGGATGCCGACCCGCCGGGCGGCGAGGTGATCGCCGGCATTCTGTCCCAGGCGGCGGCCGAGCCGGAGGCGATGGGGGTGCTGATCAGCGTGATCCTGCATTGGGTTCCCGCCGCGGCGTCGCAGGTGCTGGGCATCACGTCGGCGCATTCGGCGCCCACGGGGCTGCCCGGTCGCAATGCCACCGAGCGGGCGGTGGAGCATGTGCTGGACCGCATCGAGACCGAGCAGCAGGAGTCGCAGGCCGGCGTCGCCGGGTTGCCGCGGCTGCGCCGCACCATCGCCATGCTCGACGAACTGGAGGTCGGCTCGGCCGACCGGCCGGCACGCAGCGCCCGCATCGCGGCCACGCGCGCCCGCGTCGACAGCGCCTGCCGCGGCCGTTTCCAGGCGCTGCTGCAGGACACTGTCGCCGGCCGGCTTTCGGCCGGGCTGCCGCAGACGCCGCACGATGTCGCGACGCTGGAAGCCGCGGCGCGCGACCTGCGCCGGTTCGAACATGTGGCGCGGCGGATCAGCGGCTCGGACCACTACGACCGGCAGTTGCGCGCGTTGGTCAGCGGCCTGGCACCGGACAAGGCGGATGATCCGCAGGCCCGGGTCGACCGGCTGCGGCTGGCGGAGGTTCTGCTCGGGCCTGAACGGGCGATGCAGATGCTGCTGGAGGCTGAGAAGGCGGCGGCGGGCTAACGCTTGATTGCAATCCATGGAAACAAGGCAAGGCCAGGGCTTTGCCCTGGACCCACCAAAGGCCGAGGGCCTTTGGAAACCCATTTACTTCAATGATATGAGGTCCAGGGGCTCGGCCCCTGGCGGGGTGTGGGGCGGCGCCCCACTCTTGCCTAGGATCGGTCGTCAATTCCGGCGGATGGTATTGGCGTGATGAGGTCCAGGGGCTTGGCCGGACCGCCCAGTAGCTCGGCCGCGAGTGCCCGCCATTCCTGTGCCAGCGTGCCCTGCGGAATGGTGCGGCCGGCGCGGGCGTACCAGTAGGCGGCGTTGGCGAGATCACCCTCCTTGCGGTGCAAATAGGCATGCACCGCAGCACCGATGCGGTCGTTCTGGTCCTGGGCGCAGCCATGGGCGCGTTGCCAGTCGCCCTTGGCATCCCACCACAGCCCCTGAATGGCCAGGGATAGGTCGGGCGGCGGCAGGTCACCGGCCAGCGCGGCGTCGAATTCGGCCAGGGTGACCATGTCGTCTTCTCCTGTCAGGCGCCGAGCAGGCGGCGCAGCTTGCGCACGGCGCTGTCGGGCGTGGTCAGCACCGGCCGGCCACTCGCCTGGGCCACCGCCGCGGCGGCGCGCGCCAGGCTGAACTGCGACAGCGCGATCGCGTCGCAATTGACCAACCCCACGGCCGCGGCCGCTGCCGCCCGGTCGTGCCCCGGCCCGTCGCCGCGGTCGAGTGCGGCCAGCGCGCCCTCGGCAAGGCACGGCACCAGCGTGATCGCCGGTGCCGCGGCGGCGAATTCTGCCGGCATGGAGGCCAGTGTGGGGGCGAAGCTCGCCATCAGCCCGATCTGCCCGCGCGGCCCGGCCAGCGCCACCGCCTCCTCGATCATCGCCTCGTTCGGGGTCAGCACGGGCAGCGGAGCGAGGGCAGCGGCGCAGGCCGAGATGCAGGGGCCGAAGGCGGAACAGGTGAACAGAATTCCGTCCGCTCCCGTGCCGGCGACATAGCGCGCCAGGGCCAGGAAGCGCGCCGTCATCGCCGGGGTCAGCATACCGTCGCGGGCGAGATCGGCCGAAAGGCTGTCATCCAGCAGGTTGGTGCGCCGCACATCGGGCCACAGCCGGGCAAAGGCGGCCTCGATCGGGGCGACGGAATGGGCCAGGGCGTGGATCAGTGCAATGCGCATGCTGGGCGTCCGTAACAGAAGCGCGCGCAGAATACCCCGCGCCGGGGTGCGGCGGAACCCGCGCGGTTGAAAGCTTGCGCGCATCGTGGCACCACCGGGGCAACTCCAGCAGGAATGATCGATGCTCAGGCGGCTTTACGACAGCGTCCTGGCCCTGGCCGCCAGCCGCAATGCACCGTGGTGGCTGGCGGTGATCAGCTTCACCGAAAGCAGCTTCTTCCCGATTCCGCCGGATGCGCTGCTGATTCCGATGTGCCTGGCCCGGCCGGATCGCGCCTGGCGGCTGGCGCTGATCTGCACCGTGTCCAGCGTGGTCGGCGGCGCCTTTGGCTACTTCATCGGCTATGCGCTGTTCGAGGTGATCGCCACCCCGGTGATCCAATTCTACCATTATGAGGCGGCGTTCGAACGATTCCGCGCTACCTATGACCAGTACGGCCTGTGGGTGATCCTGGTGAAGGGCTTCACGCCGATCCCGTACAAGATCGTCACCATCGCCTCGGGCGCCGCCCACTTCAATTTTGCCGTGTTCATGCTGGCCAGCCTGGCCACCCGCGGCGCCCGGTTCTTCCTGGTCGCGGCCTTGCTGCGGATGTACGGCGAACCGGTGCGCGATTTCATCGAGCGGCGGCTGACGTTGGTGACCACGCTGGCAGTGGTCGGTATTATCGGCGGATTCCTGACGCTGAAGCTGCTATGATTTGAGGCAGTGCCAGGCCCGGCGCGGGCCAGGGTTTACCCGGGGGGCCTTGCCCCTGCGGGCCGGCACCGCTAAGCCCTCGCGCTTCTTCGAGCCCCGCCGCTGCAACGCAACAAGGTTGCCCAGATGTTCTCACGCCTGCTCGGGTTCATGTCGGCCGACATGGCCATCGACCTCGGGACCGCGAATACGCTCGTGTATGTGAAGGGCCGTGGCATCGTGCTCGACGAGCCCAGCGTGGTGGCGATCGCCGAGATCCGCGGCAAGAAGCAGGTGCTGGCGGTGGGCGAGGAGGCCAAGCTGATGCTGGGCCGCACGCCGGGCAATATCCAGGCGATTCGGCCGCTGCGCGACGGGGTGATCGCCGATTTCGAGGTGGCGGAGGAGATGATCAAGCATTTCATCCGCAAAGTGCATAACCGCCGTGGATTTGCCTCGCCGATCATCATTGTTTGCGTGCCGTCGGGCTCGACGGCCGTGGAGCGCCGCGCGATCCAGGAAAGTGCGGAGAGCGCCGGGGCGCGAAAAGTGTTGTTGATCGAGGAACCGATGGCGGCCGCAATTGGCGCGGGGCTGCCGGTGACCGAGCCAAGTGGTTCCATGGTGGTCGATATCGGCGGCGGCACCACCGAGGTGGCGGTGATCTCGCACGGCGGCATCGACTATGCGCGATCGGTGCGCGTTGGCGGCGACAAGATGGACGAGGCGATCATCAGCTATATCCGCCGGCACTATAACCTTCTCATTGGCGAAAGCTCGGCGGAGAAGATCAAGATGGATATCGGGGCGGCCTCGGCCCCGTACGACAACGAGGAAGGGCCGTTCCGTGAAGTGAAAGGCCGCGACCTGATGAACGGGGTGCCGCGCGAGATCGTGGTGAGCCAGCGCTCGATCGCCGAAAGCCTGGCCGAGCCGGTCACCGCCATTGTCGAGGCAGTGAAGGTGGCGCTGGAGAACACGCCGCCCGAGTTGGCCGCCGATATCGTCGACAAGGGCATCGTGCTGACCGGCGGCGGGGCGTTGCTGAACCGCCTGGATCAGGTGCTGCGCGACGCCACCGGCCTGCCGGTGGTGGTGGCCGAGGATGCGCTGCAATGCGTGGCGCTGGGCACCGGGCGGGCGCTGGAGGAGATAAAGCGGCTGCGCAATGTGCTGACGTCGATGTACTGACAGCCGAGGCGGGCGTCGGCGACGGCCCTGCATTCCCGGTTGTGATCCAAGTGGATTCGTCGTGGTATAGCCACGCTCAGCTCGCCAGCATGGAGATGACGTGATCCGCCTCTCGGTGCCCTTGCGACAGGCGCTTGCCAAGCTGACCTTGCCGGTCTTCATCGTGGCATCGTTTGCCCTGATGCTGCTCGGCAAGGCCGACGCGCTGCTGGCCGAGCGTGCCCGCATGGCGGTGGCCGACGCGCTGTCGCCGATCTACGCCGCGTTGGCCGAGCCGCTGTCGGGCGTGCATCGCGGGATTGATGGGCTGCGCAACCTGGCCACCGTCTATGATGACAACGCCAGGCTGCGCGAGGAGAACGAGCGCCTGCGCCGTTGGCAGTCGGTCGCCCTGGTGCTGGATGCCGAGAACGTCAGCCTGAAATCCCAACTGCGCTGGATCCCCGATCCGGCGCCCAGCTACGTGACCGCCCGCGTGGTGGCCGATGCCGGCGGGGTCTATGCCCGCGCCGTGCTGCTGTCGCTCGGCCCAAATCACAGCGTGGCCAAGGGCCAGATCGCGCTCGACGACCGTGGCCTGGTTGGGCGGGTGACCGAACTCGGCGCGCGCAGTGCGCGGGTGCTGCTGCTGACCGACATGAACAGCCGGGTGCCGGTGATCCTGGAGAACAGCCGCGCGCGCGCCATCCTGGCCGGCACCAACGGCGCCCGCCCGCGGCTGATGTACTGGGCCGAGGGTGTGCAGCCGGCCGAGGGCGAGCGGGTGGTGACCAGTGCCGAGGCGAACACCTTCCCGCCCGGCCTGCCGGTGGGGGTGGTGCGCTACAGCGCCAGCAACGTGCCCGAGGTGCTGCCGCTGGCCCGGCTCGACCGGCTGGAGGTGGTGCGGCTGTTCGACTACGGCCTGCGCGGCGTGGTTCCGCCCGAAACCAGCGTGGCCCGGCTGCCCGAGCGGCGGCGCTGACCCTGGTGGAGCGCCGTCATGGATGACCGCCTTCCTGGCATCCGCCCCCGCCCGAGCCTGTGGCGGCGCCTGGACGGCACCGCGCGGCGCAGCCTTCCCACCGCCCTGACGATGCTGCTGCTGCTGGTCACCGCGGCGCCGTTCCGCCTGCCCGGCCAGGCCGAGCTGCAGAACGCCGCGGCGCTGTCGTGCGTGTTCTTCTGGTCGGTCTGGCGCCCCGGCTCGATGCCGCCGCCGGCGGTGTTCCTGATCGGGCTGCTGGCCGACCTGCTGGATTTCGCACCGCCGGGCGTTGGCGTGATCAGCCTGCTGGTGGCCCATGGGGTGGTGGTGCGCTGGCGGCGCGAACTGACCCGCCAGGGCTTTCTGCTGGTCTGGCTGGCCTTTGTCGCGGTGGCCAGCGGGCTCGCCGGTCTGCAATGGCTGCTGACCTCGGCGTTGACCTTTCGCCTGCTGCCGGCCGGCCCGGCGCTGTTTCAGGCGGTGCTGGCGGCAGGGCTGTACCCGATGCTGGCAGTGTTGCTGGCGCGCGCGCATCGCACCGTCGCCGAGCCGGCAAATGCGTGAGGGCGCTCGCAGATGAAGCGCGAGAGCAAGCGCACCGGCGTGTTCACCCGCCGCGCCCTGGTCGTGGCCGGGGTGCAGGTGGTGGCGCTGGGCGCGTTGGCGGCCAAGCTGTACCAGGTGCAGGTGGTCGAGGGCGCGCGCTACACCACGCTGTCGGACAGCAACCGCATCAGCGCCCGCCTGATCGCCCCGCCGCGCGGTCGCCTGCTGGACCGCACCGGTGCGGTGATCGGCGGCAACCGGTTGAACTGGCGCGCCTTGCTGGTGGCCGAGCAGACCGGCGATGTCGGCGCCACGCTGGACAACCTGGCGCGCATCGTGTCGCTGTCGGACGCCGAGCGCGCGCGCATCGACCGCGAACTGCGCCGCCACCGCCGCTTCGTGCCGATCATGGTGCGCGAGTTCCTTACCTGGGAGGACATGGCCCGCATTGAGGTGGCCGCGCCGGAGCTGCCGGGCATCCTGGTGGATGTCGGAACCACACGCATGTACCCGTATGGCGCGACACTGGCCCATGTGGTGGGCTATGTCGCGCCGCCGGCGGAGGCCGACCTGGCTGATGACCCGATCCTGGCGCTGCCCGGCATCCGGGTGGGGCGCGCCGGCATGGAGCGGGTGCACGACCAGGTGCTGCGCGGCCGCGCCGGGGCGGTGCAGCTGGAGGTCAACGCCGTCGGGCGGGTGATCCGCGAGCTCGACCGCCAGGAGGGAACGCAGGGCCAGGACGTGACCCTGACCATCGATCTTGATTTGCAGCGGATGGTGCTCGACCGGCTGGGCGACGAAAGTGCCAGTGCCGTGGTGCTGGACGCGCGCAACGGCGAGGTGCTGGCGATGACCACCAACCCGTCATTCGACCCCGGGCTGTTCAACTCCGGCGTCAGCCAGGCGCAGTGGGTTGCCTGGACATCGAACCGCCGCGCTCCGCTGATCAACAAGGCCGCCGCCGGGCTGTATGCGCCCGGCTCGACCTTCAAGATGGTGGTGGCGCTGGCCGGGCTGGAGGCAAAGGTGATCAACACGAGCGAGACGGTGTTCTGCCCCGGCTATCTCGATTTCGGCGACCGGCGGTTTCATTGCTGGAAGAAATACGGCCACGGTTCGGTCGATATGCGCGGTGCCGTCAAATACAGCTGCGACTGTTATTTCTACGAAGTGGCGCGCCGCGTTGGCATCGACCGCATTGCCGCCATGTCGAACCGCTTCGGCCTGGGCATGAAGCTGGATATCGAACTGCCCGGCGCGCGCCAGGGCCTGGTGCCGACCCGTGCCTGGCGGGTGGCGCAGGGCAAGGCGTGGAACATCGGCGATACGATCGTGCATGGCATCGGCCAGGGCTTCTTCCAGCTGACGCCGCTGGCGCTGGCCACCATGACCGCCCGCCTGGCCACCGGGCGCCAGGTGCAGCCGCATCTGACCCGCAGCATCGGCGGTGTGACCCAGCGCGGTTCCCGGCCCGAGGACTGGCCGGGGCTGGGCATCGGCGAGCGTGGGATGCAGTTGATGCGCGAGGCGATGTGGGCGGTGGTCAACGAGCAGGGCGGCACCGCCCCGGTGGCCAAGCTGCCGGTGCCGCCCGGTTCGGCCGGGGCCGCGGTGCAGATGGCGGGCAAGACCGGTTCCGTCCAGGTGCGCAACGTCACCCGGGAGCAGCGCGAGCGTGGGTACAAGTCGGAAAACCTGCCGTGGGAATACCGCCCGCACGCGTTGTTCGTCGGCTATGCCCCGCACGACGCGCCACGCTATGCGCTGGCCCTGGTGGTGGAGCATGGCAACGCCGGCTCGGAAGCCGCTGCCCCGATCGCCCGCGACATCATGGCCGCGACCATCGCGCGCGACCCGGCCGGCCGGCACGACCGCCCGCGCGTTGCCGAGGGGGGGCGCAAAGGATGAGCTTCAGTGAACGACGGCTGACCCGCGAACGCGCGTTCGACATCACCCACAAGCTGTTCCGCATCAGCTGGCTGTTCGTGCTGCTGCTGACCATGTTGGGCGCGGTCGGCTACGTGGCGCTGTATTCCGCCGCCGGTGGCGCCCCGGAGCCCTATGCCGCGCGGCACATGCTGCGCTTCGGCTTTGGCCTGGTGCTGATGCTATGCATCGCCATGGTCGACATCCGCTTCATCCAGCGCATGTCGTGGGTCGCCTGGCTGGGCGGAGTGGTGCTGCTGGTGCTGGTGCTGACGGTGGGCAATGTCGGCAAGGGCGCACAGCGCTGGATCGAGCTGGGCGGCATGCAGTGGCAGCCGTCGGAGTTGATGAAGCTGGCGCTGGTGCTGGCGCTGGCCTCGTGGTTTCACCGGGCGTCGTGGGAGCGGATGGGCAACCCGCTATTCCTGATCCCGCCGCTCATCGCGGTGGCGATCCCGGTGGGGCTGATCCTGAAGCAGCCCAACCTGGGCACCGCGGTGATCGCCGCAGTGGTTGGCGGCACGGTGTTCCTCGGCGCTGGACTGCGCTGGTGGAAGGTGGTGCTGGTGGCCGGCGCGGTCGTGTTGGCGGCGCCGATCGGCTACAGCCACTTGCGCGACTACCAGCGCGCGCGCATCGACACCTTCCTCAACCCCGAGAGCGATCCGCTTGGCGCCGGCTACAACATCATCCAGTCAAAGATAGCACTCGGCTCTGGCGGCGTGTGGGGCAAGGGCTTCCTGCAGGGCACCCAGGGCCACCTGAACTTCCTGCCGGAGAAGCAGACCGACTTCATCTTCACCACCCTGGCCGAGGAGTTCGGGCTGGTCGGCGGGCTGGCGTTGCTGGCGCTGCTGGCCTGCATCGTGCTGGCCGGCATGCTGATCGCGCTGCGCTGCCGCCATCAATACGGTAGGCTGGTGGCGCTGGGCATCAGCATGAACTTCTTCATGTACGTGTTCGTGAACATCGCCATGGTGATGGGCGTCATCCCAGTGGGCGGCGTGCCGCTGCCGCTGGTCAGCCACGGCGGCTCGGCGATGATAATGGTGATGATCGGCATGGGCGTGCTTATGAGCGTGCATGTCCATCGCGACGTGGAGTTCGACGACCGACAGCGAGAGCTTTGATCCCGAGCGACCTGATTATACCAACCATTCGAATGATTGACCGATCGAGAAAGGCAAGGCCCGGGCTTTGCCGTTGCGGCGCGAAGCCGCACCGCAGGGACCCATCCAAGTCCCGAGCGCGCCTTCGCGCGACGGCCGGCGGCCTTTGGAAACCCATTTATTTTCATATATTTAAGGTCCAGGGGCTTGGCCCCTGGTGGGTCCAGGGCGACGCCCTGGCCTTGCTTGGCCATGGGTCACGCCAAACGGTGGTTGGTATTATTGACCGTTAGAGGAAGGCAAAGCCCTGGCAGTGCTGACGACGGGGCGCGGTCGAAGGGCTTGATACCGGACGGCTGGTTTATGATGTGCGGTTTGCCGGATGGGCGTTCAGGGTCCCGCCAGGCCGCTGCGCTACACCACGCCAAGCGCCAGGTGCAGCGCCAGGCTGGCCGCCGTGCATACGGCCAGCGTTCGCAGCGCGCCTAGCTTGAAGTGCAGCAACGCCACGCCCGCGATCGCTGTGAGCAGCAGCGCCCACACGTCAAGGCTTGCGGGCACCGGCGCATCGAACGCCAGCGGCCCCGCGCGCACCGCGACGGTGTCGTGGAACAGCACATGCAGCGCGAACCAGACGGCGAGATTGGCGATCACGCCGACCACCGCCGCGGTGATAGCCGCCAATGCGCCCGACAAGGCGCGGTTGTTCTGCACCCGCTCGATCAACGGGGCACCGAGGAACACGAAGGCGAAGCAGGGCGCGAAGGTGACCCATAGCGTGAGCGCCGAGGCGGCGACGCCGCCGAGCAGCCCGCTGGGCCCGGTCGGCGCGCGGAAGCCGGCGAGGAAGCCGACGAATTGCAGCACCAGGATCAGCGGCCCCGGCGTGGTTTCCGCGAGTCCCAGCCCGGCCAGCATCTCATCGGCGCTCAGCCAGCGATATTGCTCGACCGCATCCTGCGCGACATAGGCGAGCACCGCATAGGCGCCGCCGAAGGTGACCACCGCCATCTTGGAGAAGAACATCGCGATGTCGGCAAACACGCCCCCTATTGGTACCAGCAGGGCCACCGGCACCAGCCACAGCAGCAGCGCGACCAGGCCGGCGCGGCGTGCCGACTGCGCCAGGCGCACGGCCCGCCCGGGATCGGCCGCCATCACCGCGTCCAGCAACGCCGGCGGGCCGTCCTTGGCCGCGCCATGCGTGCCGCCGGCGAAATGCATGGGCGCCAGGAAACCGACCAGCCCAGCCGTCAGCACCACCAGCGGAAACGGCACCTGCATCAGGAACAGTGCTGCGAAAGCGGCACCGGCCAGCGCCCAGGCCCAGGCGCCTTTCAACGCCCGCCGGCCGATGCGCAGCAATGCCTCGACCACCATCACCAGCACCGCGCATTTCAGCCCGAAGAACACCGCGGCGATCAACGGCACCGCGCCCAGCGTGGCGTAGATGATCGACAGCACCAGCATCACCAGCGCGCCGGGGATGACGAACAGCAGCCCGGCCGCCAGCCCGCCCTTTGGCCCGTGCATCAGCCAGCCGAGATAGGTCGCCAGCTGCTGTGCCTCGGGGCCCGGCAGCAGCGTGCAGAAGTTCAGCGCGTGCAGGAAGCGGCGGTCGCTGACCCAGCGGCGCTCCTCGACCACCTCGCGGTGCAACAGGGCGATCTGGCCAGCCGGGCCGCCGAACGACAGCAGGCCGATGCGCAGCCACACCCGCACCGCCTGGCTGAACGAGGGCAGGCGCGCGGTTGCGGCTTCAGCGGCCGTCGGTGGATGCGTGCTCAAGCCTTGCTGCTCCCGGTGGCCGGCCAGTTATGCGTCTCGCCCACCGCGTCGCGCGCCCAGCGGTAGAAAGCGTCGTAGAGCCCCATCGCGGCGTCAAGCTGGGCCAGGTCTTCGCGATACATGCGCGACAGCCCGAGCGAGGCGGCCAGCAGGCCAGCCGACTGCGGGGCCAAGTCGGGCCGCGCGGTGTCGGCGCCGCGCACGATCAGCGCGAGGCGGGCCAACGCCGGCGAGGCGAGGCCGAATTCCGCCATCATGACATCGAAGGTGCAGGTCTCGCCGCGGTGGCTCCAGAACATGTCCTCGATGTCGAACGGCGTGGCGGCGAACCGGTCGGCGACGGCTGCAACCTCGGCGGGTGCCACGAACAGGAAGATCGCGCCCGGGTCGATGAAGCGGCGGATCAGCCAGGGGCAGGCGATGCGGTCGATTTTCGGCCGTGCCCGGGTGACCCAGACCGTGCGGCCCTGGGCATCGCACTTCGGCAGGTGGTCGGGGCGCACCAGCATGGCGCCGGCGGCGGCCCAGGCCTGGAACCCGCCTTCAAGCGTTTCCGCCCGGGCACCGGCGTGGCGCAGCCAGGCGGCGACCCCCTGGCTGAGCTTGAGGCCGCGCTGGCAGACGACGGCGACCGGCTGCCCTGCATAGCGGCCGGCCCAGTCGGCGACGGTGCGGAAATCGTGCCGCCGGCTGGCCGGCAGTGCGCGTGGGTCGGCGGCGTGGTCGTCGTCGATGCGGACATCGATGACCAGCGGCGCTTCGGGCGTGCCGATCAGGCGGGTGAGTTGGGGGATGGTGATGCTGTCGGGTGAGGCCATGACGTCCTCTCCTGTATATATCGGAGGTCGGACGCGATACTTGGGCCGAAGCCTCACGGGGCGATCGCGGTCGGCCCCATGGGCGGTTCATGCACGGCCAGCGAGGGCCGTGTCAATCGCCGAACGTGCCGCCACGGGCCAGGTCCAGCCGGAAGGTCAGCGTGGTGCCGCTGCGCCCGGTCTCCCGCCAGCCGAAACGACGGTAGAACGCCTCGGCGCGGGTGCCGGCGTCGGTTTCCAGCACCGCTTGGGTCACCCCCTCAGCAGCCAGCCAGGCGGCGCAGGCGCCGAGCAGGGCCTGGCCCAGGCCGTGCCCCTCGAAGCCGGGGCGGACGAACAGGGCCCAGATTTCGCCGTCGCGGCGGGCGATGCTGAAGCCGGCGATCGCGCCCGCGATTTCCGCCACCCAGCCGTGGCCGTCGCGGGTGATGTAGGTGTCGTACATCTGCTGGGTCACACGGGTCGGGTCGGACAGGCGGTTCTCGCGCACCGACAGGCGCAGGTCGCGGATTTCCGGCCAGTCCAGCGGCGTCGCGCTGCGCAGGTTCATCGCGCGCGGGCGGTGATGAACAGGCGGCGGAATGGCAGCAGGGTGGTGCCGTCGGTGCGGCGCGGATAGTGCGGGGCAACGGCGGCGGAATAGGCGGCGAGGAATTGCGCCCGCAGGTCGGGCGGCAGCGGATCGAGGAAGGGCCGCAGGCTGGTGCCGCTTGCCCATTGCACGGCGGCATCCTCACCGGTCAGGGCGTGCAGGTAGGTCGTCTCCCAGATGTCGAGTTCGGCGGTGATCGGGCGCAGGATGTCCCAGTACTGGCCCGGCTCCTGGATCGGCGGGGCGCCGCCGACATCGGACAGCAGCGGCGCCCAGGGGCCGCGTGTGGCGACTTCGTGTTGCAGGGCGCGGATCGGGGCAGCGTGCATCGCCGGCATCTGCACCGCCATCACCCCGCCGGGGGCAAGCTGGGCCAACAGCCGCGGGAACAGCACATCATGGTCGCCAAGCCAGTGCAGGGCGGCGTTGGTGTAAAGCACGTCGACCGGCGCCGCGGCGGTCCAGGTGCCGAAATCAGCCCTCTCGAAATGGCACTCCGGCGCCGCCAGGCGGGCGCGGTCGAGCATCGCGGCCGAGCCGTCGATGCCCAACACGGCGGCGTCGGGCCAGCGGCGCTTGAGGATCGTCGTGACGTTGCCAGGTCCGCAGCCGACATCGACCACGCGCGCCGGTGCGTCGGCGTCGATGCGGGCCAGCAGGTCGAGCGCGGGGCGCAGCCGCTCGTCGCCGTAGCGCAGGTAGATCGCCGGGTCCCATTGCATCGCCATGCCTACCGTTTCATACCGACCGTCGTGAAGAACAGTTCTTCAATAGGCAAGGGCAGGGGTTAGCCCCTGGCCCAACACGTCCCGTGCGCCGCCGTGAGCCAAGGGCCGATCCCCCCGACAGACA
>JBBQOT010000013.1:0-14674 GCA_038331165.1 Acetobacterales bacterium | reverse complement strand
GGCCGAGTTATCGCCAAAGGCGAGGTTGAGGCCGGAGACGGCAGCACCATTCAAAAGGCCGTTCAGCTTGGTTACCACGGCCGGGTCGGCCAGCGACCCGAGCACATAGCTGCCTGGGCTATGAAAGGAATTGGCCAAGTCAATGCACCAGGCATTGATGTTGGCCGCACCGACGTTGTTGATCTGAACGCCGCTAAGCACGAACTGGCCCGCCCCCACCGTTCCAATACCCGGCGTCGTGATCGTCACCGACTGCGGATTGGTCAAGGTGTAGCCGCTGTACGTGACCACGTCGGCACTGGCCGGAGCGGAGGCAAGGCCAACCGCTATGGCGGCCGCCGCCAGACCGCGAACCTGAAGCATCCTGAACATGTGTCGTTCCCCAAATGATCGACCGGCATCCGTTGGTAATTTTCGCGGAGCCGGACAAGAGCGGAAACTATTTTGCAAGGTTTGTGCCAATTTTCGGGACGTGGAAAATCAATGCGTTACAAAGTCGTGACTGCAAAAGTGTCGGAATCCTTTCCATCGCGGAAAGTGCCCAAACCCTCGTTGCAAGCCAACAAGTTACTGATCGTGTGAGTAATTCCCGAGGGGGGGGGTTGAGAGCGCGCTAAATTGTGTAAAAAATACTGACTCCTCTCGTCGCCTGACTCTTTCTCGCTGGCGCCAGTTTCCGGTACGAAGGTTACGGAGGGATAAAAAATGAACGCCGGCATGAACGTCGCCCCAGCCACATTTCGTTTGCAGGGCTCCAATGTTTGCGGCACTAGGACGTCAGGGGTGCAGACCCGCGTTGTTGCACGTCGGTATCGTGCGTCGGTCACCTGAGCGGGTGCGAACCCGCTTCCGCCCGGCCCACGCGCCAGGCGGTATTCCGGGCAAGTCGCTTTCAGTCGCCGCGCATGATCCAGGGAGTGGCCCCGATGGCACTTTGCACTTGCCTTGCCTGCACCAGCACAACCGGCGGCGAGGTAACGCAGTGGTTCCTGTGCGCCACCGTGGCGCCGCAGTCGGACGTTGATGGCACATCGCTGGCCGGCGGCGCGGCAGACGGGGCGCTGGCGGCGCCGTTCTCACCAAACACAAACAACACCGCCGCCATCGGCACAAGCGGCAATTTCACCAACCAGGACATCAACGGCCTGTTGTCGGGCTATGCCTGGTCGTCGTTGACCGTCAGCTACAGCTTTCCGACGTCGAGCACGAACTACGGCTTCTACCTCGACCCGGCGCCTGGCAACGGGTTCCAGGCGCTTTCGGCGGCCCAGCAGAATGTCGCGCGTTATGCCTTCGGCCTGCTGTCGGAGTATAGCCAACTCAGCTTCACCGAACTCATCGAGACCGACTCAGTTCACGCCGCCATCCGGCTGGCGGGTTCGGCAGCGCCCTCAACATCTTATGCGTTCTTTCCCGGGCCGTTCTCGCGCGACGGCGACATCTGGTTCGGCAACATCCGCAACACCGACCCGGTGAAAGGCAGCTACGCCCACTCGACAATTCTGCACGAGATCGGCCACGCCATCGGCCTCAAGCACGGACACGAGAGCGACTTCGTGCATGGGGTGCTGCCGGTCGCCCACAACTCCACCGAATGGTCGGTGATGACCTACATGTCGTATATCGGCGCCAGTGGCGCCGGCTATGAGAACGCCGCCGGCAGCGGCAACCAGACCTACGCGATCAACGACATTGCCGCCCTGCAATACATCTATGGCGCCAACTTCGCCACGCGGTCGGGCAATACCGCCTATTCCTGGAGCCCGACCACCGGCGAGATGTTCATCAACGGGGTGGGCCAGGGCGCCTCTTCGACCAACACCGCCTATGCGGCGATCTGGGACGGCAACGGCAGCGATACCTATGACCTGTCGGCCTACAGCACCGCCCTGTCGATCGACCTGCGGCCGGGGGAATGGTCGACCTTCAGCACCGCGCAACTGGCGAATCTGGGGGGGGGCAACCTGGCGCATGGCAACGTCGCCAATGCGCATCTCTATATGAACAGCGACACCCGCTCGCTGATCGAAAATGCCACGGGCGGCAGCGGCAACGACACGTTGCGCGGCAATGCCGGCGCCAACACGCTGAGCGGCGGCGATGGCAACGACACGCTGCAGGGCGACCTGGGCAACGACCTGCTGGCCGGCGGGGCTGGCATCGACACGGCGGTGTTCAGTGGCGTGGCAGCGAGCTACGCGCTCAGCTTTCTTGCCGGCACCACCTATCAGTTCGTCGGGCCCGACGGCACCGACACGCTGACCGATGTGGAGTTCGTGATCTTCGGCAACGCCGCCGCGTTGGGCATCGCCGCCGCGGCAGCGGCCTGTTTCGTGACGGGCACGCGCATCGCCACCCCGGCCGGCGCGCAGGCGGTGGAAGCGCTGCACATCGGCGACCTGGTTGCGACACACGGCGGCCCGCCGCGGCCAGTGCGCTGGATTGGGCGGCGCCACTACGATGCGGCGACGATGGTGGGCAATGCGCAACTGCATCCGGTGCGCATCCACGCCGGCGCGCTGGCCGAGGGGGTACCGTCACGCGACCTCGTGCTGTCGCCTCTCCATGCCGTGCGGCTGAACGGGCCAGAGGGGCCGTTGCTGGTGCCCGTCGCAGAACTGGTGAACGGGCGGTCGATCGTCCAGGAAGCCTGGAGCGCGGTCACCTATCTGCATGTCGAGCTGGAGCGGCATGAGTTGATCCTGGCCGAGGATGCCCCGGTCGAGAGCTTTGTCGATGAGGACAGCCGTTTGCTGTTCGACAATGCGGCGGAATACCGCCGGCTCTATCCCGAAGCGCGCTCGGTGCCGGCCCGGATGCCGCGCAGCGATGGCGGGTTTGCCGTAGCGGCGGCGCGGCGGCGATTGGCGTTGCGGGCCGGGCAGGCGCCCTGCCCCACAGCACCCGGCGCGCTGGTCGGCCATGTCGAGCGGATGGCCGGCGGGTTCGTCGAGGGATGGGCGATGGACGCGGCCGATCCCGAGTGGCCCGTGGAGTTGGAGTTGCTGACGGCGCTGGGGCGGCGGCGGATCATCGCCAACCGCTATCGCGGAGATCTGCGGCGGGCCGGCATCGGCAGCGGGCGACACGGGTTCCGCGCTCCGATCGGGCCGCGCGCCGGCGCGTTCGCTGTGCGGCGCGCGGGGGATGGCGCGGAACTGCCCTGGAACATCGCCTGACGCCGGCGCTGACCCCGAATCGCAGGGTGGCATGGGTATGCTGCCCCGTTGTTAGGCAAGGCCAGGGCTTCGCCCTGGACCCACCAGGGGCCAAGCCCCTGGACCTTAACTCATTCTTTTGAATAGGTTTGCAATGGGCGACGGCCGTTGAATATCATTTTTGGTTCAATCGTCTGCGGCCCACGGCTCGGCCCATCGCGTGAAGGCGCGCTCGCGACCTGGCGGGTCTGGGCAGAGCCCAGCCACCCTGATCTTCGTGCCTATGGGGCGAAGCGCCGGCTTGCCCGACTGAGCGTCACGCTTAAACAGGGTTGGCATCACATGAATTTTTCTGTTGCGGCGATCGGATTAGTTAGATATAAATACGTCGTGTTAATTCATCTTCCCCCCCTGGCCGAGCGGCTCGCCATAATGCGCGCCGCCCCGATGCCCGACGCGGCCTGCGGCGCCTTCGCGGCGGCACTCCACGCCCTGATCGCGGCCTGCCTCGCGCGCCTGCTCGATTTGGTGCTGCTCTGGCAATCGGGCCAACTCCCGTCACCACCCGTTCGGCCCGCACCCCAACCACGCCATTGCACCAGGCGCGCCCGCAACCACTCTTCTGCCCCCCGGCCAAACGCCCGCCGGCGCAGCCGCGTCCGCGATGCCGCGCCTCGCGGCGTTCTGGCCGCATGCGTGCATCCCTCAGCCGCCCACCCCACCTATGCCCTCACCGCCCGCCCCCCACCGCCCGGCCACCGCGCCGCCGGGGAGGCACGGCTGTCGCCCGCCGCACGCGCACCGCCGTCAAATGCAGGTTTCCTGTGCAGGAACCGTCCTGAAAGGGCCGAACATCCTTTTATCTTAAATATTACGTTATCGAAACATTTAATTGGCCATCGGATTAGATGAGGTAAGGCCCGGGCTTTGCCGTCGCGGAGCGGAACCACGCAACTGCGTGCTGCGCCGCAGCGGATGGTCGTGGTGGGCCTGTGCTGATATAGCCGCCAGAACATCGACGGGTGGCCCGCCATGACGGTTCTGCATTTCGAGGATCTCTCGGTGGGATTCACGTGGCGATCGGGCACTGTTGCCGTGACTGAAGGCGATATCATCGCCTTTGCTGGGTCCTTTGACCCGCAGCCCTTCCACACCGACCCGGCTGCGGCAGCCGCACATCGCTTGTTCAAGGGGCTGGCAGCGAGTGGCTGGCACACCGCGGCGCTGACAATGCGGCTGTTCGCGACCGCCGAGACGGCGATCGCCGGCGGGATCATCGGCAACGGGATCGACGAGCTGCGCTGGCCGCGCCCGGTGCGTCCGGGTGACACGCTGACCGTGACCAGCGAAGTGGTGGAGCTTCGGCCCCCCGAACCCGGCCGGTCCATCGGCTGGGCCCGCATCCGCAATACCACCACCAATCAGAACAACGAGGTCGTGCAATCCATGGTCGCCAGCCTGTCCATCCCCCGCCGGCCGCAGGGCTGAGCATGTCCACAACCGTTCATGCCGGCCCGTCCTACACCCACGCCGCGCCCGAGCCCGGCTCGCTGACCGAGGTCGCACCCGGCATTCTGTGGCTGCGCCTGGCGCTGCCCTTCGCGCTGAATCATGTGAACATCCACATCATCGACGACGGCAACGGCTGGACCATTATCGACACCGGCGTGGCCGACGATCGCACCCGCGCGGTGTGGGAGGCGATGCTCGCGGGGCCACTGGCCGGGCGGCCGGTGAACCGCCTGATCGTGACCCATTTCCACCCCGACCATGTTGGGCTGGGCGGATGGTTGGCCAACAAGCTCGGCGTCGGCGTGACCATGAGCCAGACCGAATATCTCCAGTCGCGCCTGTCGCGCGGCCACAGCGGCGGGGTGGATTCGAACACCCACCGGCCATTCTATGCCAGGCACGGGCTCTCTGACGACGAGATCGACGCGGTAACGGTGCGCGGCGACTCCTACCAGCGCCTGACGGTCGACCTGCCGGTGAACTACACCCGCATCCGCGCCGGCGACGTGCTCGACCTCGGCGGGCGCAGGTTCGAGGTGCTGACGGGCGCCGGGCATGCGCTGGAACAGGTGATGCTGCTGTGCCGCGCCGAAAACCTGTTCCTGCCGACCGACCAGGTGATCGGGCATATCTCGCCGAACGTGGGTGTGCACGCAAACGAGCCAGAGGCCGATGCGCTGACCGATTTCCTCGCCTCGTTGCGCGACATTCATGCCGCTGTGCCAGAGGGCGTCCTGACCGCGCCCGCGCACGGGCGCCCGTTCCACGGCTTGCACGCCCGCATTGAAACCCTGATCACCCATCACCGCGAACGCTGTGACCTGCTGGCGCAGTCAATCCGGAACGGGGCGGATACCACGGCCGGGATCATGCCGACGCTGTTCAATCGCAAGCTCGATCCGCACCAGATGGGCTTCGCCTTCGGCGAGGCGTTGGCGCATGTGAACCACATGCTCGCCCTGGGTGAACTGCGCGGCGAGACCGACGAGGGCGGCGTGTTGCGCCTGCGTCTGGCATGAGCGAGACGACGGGGCGGCTGCTGCACGCGGGGGTGGAGCTGGCCTGGGCGCATCTGCCTGGGCGCGGGCCGACGATCGTCTTCCTGCCCGGCTTCAAGAGCGACATGGCCGGTAGCAAGGCGGTGCACCTGCGCGACTGGGCGGCAGCGAATGGCTTCGCAATGCTGCGGCTGGACTATGCCGGGCATGGCACGAGCGGCGGGGCCTTCGAGGAGGGAACGATCGGCCGCTGGGCTGCGGATGCGCGGGCGGTGATCAAGGCGCGCACCCAGGGTCCGTTGCTGCTGGTCGGCTCGTCGATGGGCGGGTGGATCGGTTTGCTGCTGGCGCGCGCAATGCCTGGACAGGTCGCTGGACTGGTGGGGATTGCGGCGGCGCCGGACTTCACCCAGACGCTGCTGTGGGAAGGGCTGAGCGCGACCGAGCGGGCGACGCTGGAGAGCGACGGCTTTGTCGAGCGGCCGAGCCTCTACGGCGAGAAGCCGTATCGCTTCACGCAGGCGCTGATCAACGACGGGCGGGCACAGCAATTGCTGAATGGGCCGATTGCGGTCACCTGCCCGGTGCGTCTTTTGCAGGGGCAGCGCGACCCCGATGTGCCGTGGCAGACCGCGCTGCGCCTCACCGAGCAGCTGGCGAGCGAGGATGTTGAGGTGACGCTGATCAAGAATGGCGACCACCGGCTATCGCGGCCGCAAGACCTCGACCTGTTGGTGCGCACCGTGGCTGCGCTGCTGCGTTAGCCGCCGTCAGCGAGGATGGCGCGCAGGCCCTCGCGGTAACTGGGGTGGCGCCAGCGATAGCCCAGTATTTGCTGGGTGCGGCGACTGGCGACCTTGCGATTCTCGGCCCAAAAGCTCCGCGCCATCTCGCTCATGCCAGCGGCGGCCTGTTCGAACGGCACGGCAGGCGGGGGCGGAAGACCGAGCAAGGCGGCGGCTTCCTCGATGACGGCGGCGCTCTCGCTGGGGGTGTCGTCGGCGAAGTGGAGCACGCGGACCCCGGGCGGAAGGGTCTGCGCGACCGCCGCAAGCACAGCGCCGGCGATGTCGTCGCAATGGATGCGGCCGAAGTCGTGGCCGGGTTTGAGCACACGGCGAGCGCGGCCAGCGCGCAGGTCGTCGAAGGCGGAGCGGCCGGGGCCATAGATGCCGGCGACGCGGAACAGGTCGACGGCGAAGCGCGCGGCCAGCGCCGACCACTCCTGTTCGGCGGCGAGCCGGCGGTGCGAGCGGGCATTGCCGGGGGCGGGCACGGTCGTCTCGTCGACCCAGTTGCCAGCGCGGTCGCCATAGACGCCGGTGGTCGAGAGGTAGCCGGCCCAGCGCATCGTGGGGGAGCCGGCGAGGGTTGCGGCATAGGCGCGCAAGACGGGGTCGCCGGCTTCGGTCGGCGGCGCGGTAGCCAGCACGTGGGTGATGCCCTCGGGTAACGTCCCGCCGAAGGGCAGGACGGCGATGCCTTCGGGCATGCCATGCGAGGCGAAGACCCGAGCCGGATCGCGGCTGGTGGCAGAGACGCGAAGGCCCCGGGCGCGCGCCATTCGGGCAACCGCGGCGCCGCTGTAGCCAAGCCCGAAAATCAGTAGATGCATCGCGTCACCCTCGCGCCGCGAACCATTTGCGGCACGCTCCGGCAGACGACTACACTGGCGCGATCATGCACCCGCGTCACGCCATGTCCGCGACCGCCCTGATCCTGGCCGCGGGCATTGGCGCGTGGCTGGTACTGGGAGACGGCGAGGCCATTGTCCCGGCGGGTCCGCTGCCGCTTCCGCCGGTGCCCCCGCGGATCGCCAGCGGGCTGGAATACGAACGCTGCCTCGGGCTGTTGACCACCGAGCCAGAGAGCGCTGCCGCGCTGGCGCGAGCGTGGACGGAACGCGGGGGTGGTGAGCCGGCGGTGCATTGCCTGGCGCTGTCGCGCCTGGCGCTCGGCAAGCCGGTGCCGGCGGCTGAGGAGCTGGAGCGGCTTGCCTCAGCCAGCGCCTCGCCGCCAGCGACACGGGCGGCACTGCTGGAACAGGCGACGCAGGCCTGGCTGATCGCGGGCGTGGCCACGCGGGCGCGCGCAACGGCGACCGTCGCGCTGGCGCTCACGCCCGACAACCCGACGCTGCTGATCGAGCGCGCCACGGCGGCGGCGCAGTTGGAGCGGCACACCGATGCGGTCGAGGATCTGGCGCAGGCGCTGCGGCTCGATCCGCGGCGCGCCGATGCGCTGGTGCTGCGTGCAGCGGGGCTGCGGCAGCTGGAGCGGATCCGCGAGGCGTTGGCCGATATCGCCGCCGCCCTGGCGCTCGACCCTGACAACGCCGAGGCGCTGCTGGAGCGCGGTATCCTGCGCCAGCGCGAGCGTGACAATTCGGGCGCGCGGGTGGACTGGGAGCGGGCGATCGAGCTGGCGCCGGATTCCGCAACTGCCGATCTCGCGCGGCAGAACCTGGCGCTGCTGGAGGCAGGGCCGAGCCGGTAGACGCAGTGCGGCGCTAGCCGCCGAGGGCGGCAAGCGCAACGGTGGCCAGGCCCAGTGCGAGGTTGGCGGTGATAAGCTTGCGGATGCGATCCACGCTGCCCACGGCGGCGGGGCGGTCGCCAGCGTCCAGCGCGGCGCGCAGGGCACGCCATGGGCCGAAGAAGATGACGACGAAGATGGCCGACATCACCAAACCGGTGACGTGCATGGCATGCACCGTCCAGGGCGATGAGCGGAAGCCGCCGAAGCCGAGGAACACCATGGCATAGCCGCTGAGCAGCACGATCGGCATGGCATGCCAAACGACGCGAAAAAAGCGGCCGAATACCTGGCCGTGCAACGCCAGTCGCTGTGGCGGTTCCAGCACCGACAGGCTGGGACGCAGCACCAGCAGGGCGAAGAACATGCCACCCACCCACACCGCTGCACCCAGCAGGTGGAGCGCCTTGATCACACCGAGACTGGTCATCCGAGCGCTCCCCTGATCTCTTCAAGCAGTGCCCGCAGTTCCATGGCCGCGGCGGAGCGCGGCGCGGTTTCGGTGACGCCGAGGCCCTTTGCAAAAGCACTGGCGAAGCCGATGCGATTGCCGAGCGTGGCAGCGAACCGGGCATGGCCGCGCTGGGCGATTTCAACCTCGATCGCCGCGCGCAGGGCACCGCTGGCCGGTGCGCGGTTGAGCAGAAGGCGGGTCGGGCGCCCTTCGTCACGCGCCAATTTCAGCGTGCCTTCGGCCGCCCAGAGGTCGGGCGGGCTGGGTTGCAGCGGCACCAGCACCAGGTCAGCGGCGCGCACGGCGATGCGGGCGTCGGTGTCGAGTTGGGGCGGGCTATCGACGATCAGCACGTCGTGGGTACGGCGCAGGCGCTCGATCTCGGCCGGCAGGCGCCAGCCCGAGAGGTCGGACAGGGTTATGGCGGGCGCGGTGCTTCTGGCGGCACGCAGGGCATGCCAGCGGGCGAGGCTGCGCTGGGGGTCGATGTCGAGCACGGCGACGCGGGCACCTTCGGCCAGGACGGCGGCAAGATTGGCGGCCAGCGTGGTCTTCCCCGCGCCGCCCTTCTGCTGTGCCACGGTGATCACCACCGACATTGCGAGTCGCCCCCGTTGATGGTGGAGATAATAGCCTATGCAGGGCACGAACGGGCGGGTTTCCGCCGGGGAGGGGTGATGGAGGAATTGTTGACGCCGGCCGAGATGGCGCTGGCCGATGCCCATGCGGTGGGGACAGGCACCCCGGTCGAGGTGCTGATGGAACGCGCGGGCTGGGCGGTGGCCCAGGCGGTGCGGGCGCGCTACCAGCCATGCCGTGTGCTGGTGTTGTGCGGACCGGGCAACAATGGCGGAGACGGCTATGTCGCCGCGCGGATATTGGCACATGCGGGCTGGCCGGTGGCTGTTGCGGCACTGGCACCGGCGCGGGGCGATGCCGCCGTGGCGGCGGCGCGGTGGCGCGGACGAATGGTGGCCTTCGCGGCAGACGAGGCGGCTCGGGCCGATCTGGTGGTCGACGCGGTGTTCGGGGCGGGGCTGGTGCGCGACGTCGACCCGACGGTGTCGGCGGCACTCGGCGCGGCGCGGCGGATTGTGGCCGTCGACGTGCCGAGCGGGCTCGACGGAACAACCGGGGCGGGGCGGGGGACGGTGGCGGCAGCGGAATTGACGGTGACGTTCCACCGCCGCAAGCCCGCGCATCTGCTGCTGCCGGGGCGGGTGCTGTGTGGCGATCTGGTGCTGGCAGACATCGGCATCCCAGCGGGCGTGCCGGCGGTGACAGCCTGGCGCAATTCGCCGGCACTGTGGACATTGCCTGCGCCCGGCGCAGCAGATCACAAATACACGCGGGGTCATGTGACGGTGCTCGGCGGCGATACGATGACCGGGGCCGCGCGGCTGGCGGCCGGGGCGGCACGGCGGGTGGGGGCCGGGATGCTAACGATTGCCGCGCCCGAAGCGGCGGCAAGCATCTACCGGGCCGGTGATGCTGGTGTGCTGGTGGACACGGCCGCACTGACGGTGTTGCTGGCGGATCAGCGGCGGGGGGTTTGGGTATGCGGGCCCGGCTTGGGGGTCGCGGCGGCGCGGCTGGCGCTGCCGATACTGCTGGCGGCGGGGCGGCAGGTGGTGGTGGACGCCGACGGGCTGACCGCCTGTGCAGGCGCACCCGACGCGCTGCGCGGGGCGACAGTACTGACGCCGCATGGCGGAGAATTCGCCCGGGTGTTCGGTGCGCCGGGTACGGACCGGGTGGCGGCGGCGCGCGCGGCGGCGGCGCGGACCGGGGCGGTGGTGCTACTGAAGGGGGCCGACACCATCGTCGCCGCACCGGACGGGCGGGTAGCGATCAACGATTCCGCCCCGCCCTGGCTGGCTACCGCAGGGGCGGGCGACGTGCTGGCGGGTGCCGTCGCCGGGCTGCTGGCCCAAGCGATGCCAGCATGGGAGGCCAGCTGTGCGGCGGTGTGGCTGCATGGCGTGGCGGCACGGCAGGCCGGGCCGGGGCTGGTGGCGGAAGATCTGGTCGCAGCACTGGGGCGGGCGGGAGCTCACGCATAGCTTCGTTGGCGATCCCTGCCAGCTTCGCTTACGTTGCTTCTTGCCAGCAGGAGGAATTATGGCCGACCTCGCCACGCCCGGACTGCTCGATCGGGCCATTCGCCGCATCACCGATGCGTGGCGCGACATGGCCGCGGCCGTTGCGCCGACCGAAGACGAGAGCATACCCGCGCAGATGCGCGCGTGCCTCGCGGCGCGCGGCGGCGAGGTGAGCGCCCGCAATCGAGCGGCCAAGCTCGGCGAGGCCTATCTGGCGGCCGATGCAGCAGGCAGGCATGATTTCCTGCGTCACATGGCGGGGTTCGACGCCGAGCCGGATGCCATCGCGCAGGCGTCGGCTCGCCTGGCCGAGACGGACGATGCGGCGGGGCGAGCAGCGGCGACCGCGGCGCTGCGTCGGGCGCTGGAGCCGTCGCGGCTGCGGCTGTTGACGCAGTTCACCACGATTCCTGACGGGATCAAGTTCCTGGTGGATTTGCGGGCCGAGTTGCTGGCGGTGCGCGACGGCGACGCGGCGCTGGCAGGGCTGGAGGCCGATCTGCGGACGCTGCTGGCGGCCTGGTTCGATATCGGGTTCCTCGACCTGCAGCGGATCGACTGGCACGCACCGGCGGCGCTGCTGGAGAAGCTGATCGGCTATGAGGCGGTGCACGAAATCCGCGGCTGGCGCGACCTGAAGAACCGGCTGGATTCTGATCGGCGCTGCTATGCCTTTTTCCATCCGCGCATGCCGCATGAGCCGCTGATCTTCGTGGAGGTGGCGTTGGTGCAAGGGCTGGCCGGATCGGTGCAGGCGCTGCTGGACGAGGACGCGCCGGTGCTGGACGCGAAGGAGGCCGATACCGCCATCTTCTATTCCATCAGCAACTGCCAACGCGGACTGGCCGGCATCAGCTTCGGGAATTTCCTGATCAAGCGGGTGGTGGAGCTGCTGGGGGCGGAGTTCCGCAACCTGCGGGCCTTCGCCACGCTGTCGCCGGTGCCTGGCTTCCGGCGATGGCTTGACGAGGCAAACGCCAAGGACGCGCCCGACCTGCTGCGCGAGGGCGAGGCGGCGGGTCTGCGGGCGGCGGTTCCCGATGCGGCGAGCGGGGCATCGGCCCTGGCGGTGCTGCTGGCCCGGCAAGGCTGGGTGAGCGATGCGGCAGTCGCCAAACAGCTGGAACCGATCTTGTTGCGGTTATGCGCGCACTATCTGCTGCACGAGGGACGCGGCAAGCGGGCGGCGGACCCGGTGGCGCATTTCCACCTGTCGAACGGAGCGCGCATCGAGCGGCTATGCCCACTGGCCGATGTGTCGGACAAGGGCGTGAAGGAATCGGCGGCGCTGATGGTGAACTACCTCTACGATCCCGCTGTCATCGAGCAATGCCACGAAGACTACGCAGGCGAAGGCAAGCGCCGCGCCGCGCCGGCCATTCGCCGCCTGTTGAAGCCCTGAGGGGGAAAAGACGAGGATGAACCAGGTGCCGCTGAAGATCATGCCGCCCGTTCCAGCCGACCCGGACCCGCGTCGGGTGGGGCTGTTACACCAGATCGAGCGCAAGCTGCTGTGGCTGTCGTCGTGGATGATTCACAACGCCAACCACATTCGCCCCAACCGCGACGGGATGAAGGTCGGCGGGCACCAGGCGTCGTGCGCGTCGTGCATCTCGATCCTGACGGCGCTGTATTTCTCGGTGCTGCGACCGCAGGACCGGGTGGCGGTGAAACCGCATGCCGGGCCGGTGTTCCATGCCATGAACTACCTGTTCGGCCGCCAGACGCAGGCCAAGCTGGCCGGGCTGCGGCAGATGGGCGGAATCCAGTCGTACCCCAGCCGGACCAAGGATGGCTCGGAGGTTGATTTTTCCACCGGGTCGGTCGGGCTCGGCGTGGCGCTGACCAGTTTCTCGGCGCTGGTGCAGGATTATGTGCGACTGCATGGGCTGGGGCGGGCCGATATTCCGGCCGGGCGACACATCGCCATCGCAGGCGATGCCGAGCTGGACGAAGGCAACATCTACGAGGCGCTGCTGGAGGGGTGGAAGCACGACATCCGCAATGTCTGGTGGATCATCGACTACAACCGGCAATCGCTGGATTCAGTGCTGCCCGACCGGCTGTTCGGCCGCATCGAGGGGCTGTTCCGCGACATGGGCTGGAATGTCATCACGCTGAAATATGGCCGCAGGCTGCTGGCGGCCTTTGCGCGCGAGGGCGGCGAGGCGCTGGAGCGCTGGATCGATGATTGCCCGAACTCGCTGTATTCGGCATTGACGTTCCAAGGCGGCGCGGCCTGGCGGCAAGCGTTGCTGGCCGACCTGTCGCGCGCCGAGGGGGTGCGGGCGATCATCGATCCGTTGTCAGACGGCGAACTGGCGGATCTGATGACCAATCTCGGCGGGCACGATATCGAGACGATCATCGAGCATCTGCGTGCGGCCGACGCACTCGGCGACCAACCGACGTGCTTCATCGCCTACACCATCAAGGGCATGGGGTTGCCGTTCGCCGGGCACAAGGACAACCATTCCGGCCTGATGACGAAAGAACAGATGGAGGTGTTCCGCGCCTCCAACCGCATTCGCGACGGCCACGAATGGGACCAGTACGAAGGGCTGGATGCGTCGGCCGACGAAATGGCGGCCTTCGTTGCCTCGGTGCCCTTCGCGACGCCGTTGACGCCCGAGGGGCGCAGCCTGTCTGCCCCCACGGTGCATGTTCCAGCCGTGTTGCCGATGCCGCGGGTTTCGGGCCGCAAATCGTCCACCCAGTCGGGGTTCGGCGACATCCTGGCCGAGATCGGGCGCGGAACCGGCGAGCTGAAGGAACTGGCCGAGCGAATTGTGACGACCTCGCCGGACGTGACGGTTTCGACCAACCTTGGCCCCTGGGTGAACCGGCGCGGCGTGTTCGACCGGCATACGCGCAACGACGTGTTCCGTGATGCCAAGGTGGCGTCGGCCCAACGCTGGGGCATGACCCCATCCGGGCAGCACATCGAACTGGGGATAGCCGAGCAGAACCTGTTTCTTGTGCTGGCGGCTGCCGGGTTGGCGACACAGCTGCACGGGGCGCGGCTGCTGCCGATCGGCACGGTGTACGACCCGTTCGTCAATCGCGGGCTCGATGCGCTGATCTATGCCTGTTACCAGGATGCGCGTTTCATGCTCGTGTCTACACCTTCGGGCCTGACTCTGGCCCCTGAGGGGGGGCAGCACCAGTCGATCAACACGCCGCTGATCGGGATGGCGCAAGACAGGCTGGCCAGCTTCGAGCCGGCCTATGTGGACGAGTTGGCAATCCTTATGCGCTATGGCTTCGAGCATATGCAGAAGCCCGACGGCTCGTCGGTGTGGCTGCGGCTGTCAACGCGCGGACTGGAGCAGAAGCCGCGCACCCTCGATCCGGCGACGGTGATCGCGGGTGCCCACTGGGTGGTGCCGCCCGCGCCGGGGGCGCCGATCGCCCTCGCCTATCAGGGGCCGGTGGCGCCGGAGGCTGAGGCCGCCTTTGCCGAACTCGTCGAGGAGGCCCCGGGGGCCGGACTGCTGGCGATCACCAGCCCCGACCGTCTGCATGCCGGCTGGACAGCCGCGGCGCTAGCGCGGCGGAACGGCGACCGGGCGGCGCGGGCGCATATCGAGACGATCCTGGCGCCGCTGGCGCGGGACGCCGCGCTGGTGACGATCCTGGACGGACACCCGGCGGCGCATTCCTGGCTGGGCGGGGTGCGCGGGCAGCGCGTGGTGCCGCTGGGGCCTGAGCGTTTCGGCGAAAGCGCCGATATTCCTGACCTGTATCGCAAGCACCGCATGGATACGGATGCCATACTGGATGCCTGCGCACAGGCGTTACTGGGGTAGGAAGGCCAGGGCTCTGCCCTGGACCCGCTGGGACAAAAGCATTTGGAATGGGTATTGACAAACAAAATATATTTTACACTTTCCATTATGGCTTACCAAGTTCAGT
>JBBQOT010000012.1:0-15032 GCA_038331165.1 Acetobacterales bacterium | reverse complement strand
CTGGGCCTGGGCGCACCGGCCGATCAACTATGCGCCCGACATGTGCCCGCGCACGCTGGATATCCTGGCACGAAGCTGTCGCATCCACCTCGGCCAATCTTACCCCGCGAGGGTTGCCGCAGTTCTCGCCACAAGGCTGCTCCTAAGCCCGGCGTGACCGCGCGCGCGCAGCGCATGCTGCACGGCGCGCGCGGTGAGCGCCATGCCGGTCAGCGTGGGCGCATGGGACGGCAGCGAGGGATAGGCGGCGGCGTCGGTTACGAACAACCCGGGCGCGTCCCAGCATTCATTGAAGGGGTTGAGTACCGAGCCGTCGGGCGACAGGCCCATGCGGGCCACGCCCGCCTCATGCACCGCCGCCCCAGGAACAGGCGGGCAGCCATCGAAGCGATGCACCCTCGCGTTGCAGACCTCGGCGAGTTCCACGATGGCGCGCGCCTGGCGCGAGGCCGTGGCAAGCTCATCGCCACTGGGCCGGCAGGTGATACGCAACAACGGGCGGCGGAAGGCGTCGTGACGGTCCGGGTGCAAGCTGATGCGGTTCTCCCATCGCGGTGCCATTGGCGCAAAGCTGACCGCGGCGAACGGCGCGCGACGTTGCGATTGCGCGGACTGGTAGAGCTGCATGCTGTAAGGCGCTATCTCGTCATGCCGTGTAGGGTCGCGGCGGTCCATCCGCCGTATGATCATCCAGGCGTGAGGTTCCGGCCCCACGCTCTGCATGGCATCGGCATCGGCGGTTCCCGTCCCACTGACCAGCAGGTGGTCCATCAGGTACCGCCCAAGCGCACCGCTTTGCCCCCCCAAGCCATCGGGGTGCTGCGCCGCGCGGGACATCATCAGGATACGGGCACTTTCCAGGGCCGAGGCGGCGAGGAAGACCAGGCGCGCGCGCGCTGTACGGATACGGGCATCAGACCGGTCGAACCATGCGGCCCCCGACGTGGCCCCGGTGGCGTCGGTGAGCACCTGGTGCGCCACGGCGCCGTCGCGAAAGGTAACGCGACCGGTCAGGCTGGCGCTGGCCAGAGCCGGCAAGGGCGGTGCCGTGCGGCCAACGGACGTGACCAGCGCCGGCCATCGGTGGCGCAACCGGTCTTGCAGTTCACGCCCTTGGGCGGCGGGCGGCACCTGCGGCGCGCCAGCCTGGCTCAGCCCGAGCAGGCCCTCGACGATGTCATACCAAGGCGCCAAGTCGTTGAAGCCGATCGGCCAGCCCCCGTTGCGGCCGTGCAGTCCGAACTCCTCGGGTGCCATGCGCGAATACAGGCGCCCATGGCTTGGGACCGCCATCCGGCCGCCGACTTGCCACGCCCGGATCCAGTGAAAAGGCGCATCCGGCGGAGTCTCATAGGGGGCATCGCGATCATCCACATACTGCTCGGGACCGTCGACCCAGGCGAAGCAGGTGCTCTGCACGGGTTGGCGTATCCGCCCGAGCACGCGAGACACCGCGCGCCCGGCCCACCGTGCCGGCAAAGGAAGGACGTCGGCTCTTAGGGCCTGGGCCGACAGCTGAAAAGCCGCGGACGCCATTTTCCGAGTCGGCGCCCGCCAGAAACTGGCAGACCACCCGGCATCAAGTACCAGAACATCAAGACCGGCGTCAGCCAACAGTAGGGCAGCTATCCCACCGCTCGCGCCTGCGCCGATCACTATCGCATCGTATTCGCGCTCCGCAAGTTGCAGCAAACACTCGCTCCACCGCTACCCACGGCAGCATGTCTCAGGACGATATTCGGCCGTCGTGAAACATTCGATCCGAAGACCCGCGTTGTCAATCAATTCCATCCGTCCGGTGAAGGCCCTCTGCCGGCAGCGGGGCCCCGGGGGTCGATCAAGCATATGTCGCCATGATCCCCCGAACGCAACTGGCTCGGCGCGCCGCTGCAGGCGGTGGTGCCGATGGAGCAGAATGCATCGTTGGCGATGGTCCCTTCGATGGCGTCGATCGCCGAGAGGTCCAGCGTCTTGCCTGCTGCTCTGCTGAAGCCCTCGGATGTCGTGGCGTTCGGCACCGCCGGGCCGACGGCGCTCGACAGGAAGCGGAAAGCGTCTAACCCCGCCTTGCCGAACACAACGTTAAGCCCGCGCCGAGCAGAAACACGTCCGCCTCGTTGGCGCCGGTCACGGCGTGGTCAGTCGCGGCGTTCGCGACGTCGTGGTTCTGGGCGACCAGGAACGCCGCGTCGGTCTCCAACGGCGCTTTCGCCAGCAACCAGGCCTTATACCAATCACTGTTTGGGATAACCCATGGCCAAGCAAGGCCAGGGCTCTGCCCTGGACCCACCAGGGGCCAAGCCCCTGGACCTTGAATATAAGAAAAATAAATGGGTTTCCAAAGGCCGTCGGCCTTTGGTGGGTCCCTGCGGTGCGGCTTCGCGTCGCAACGGCAAAGCCCTGGCCTTGGCTTTCTCTATCGGTCAATCATTAGAGGGGTTGGTATTACGACTTCGGGATGCTCGAACCGGTAGCGATTCCGCCACGCCGGGCGGTGGAATTTCATCGATGAAGTTGGCCGGGTCTGCGAGTCTTAACGGCCAGGAACACGCTGCTGTTGCTGCGGCTGTGATAGATCGCGTTGGAGAACGTGTCGCCGATGCCGCGGCAAGCCAGGCTGTTTGTGGGCGCACGGCGGCTGACCAGGAAGTCGCAAACCATGGTCCCCACGACGGCGTTGCCCCGCGATCGCTTGTAGGTCGGCAATTCCGAAGATTTTCGCTGCTGATCAGCACCGAGCCTCGGTGCCGTTTCACACCGACTGCGCGCTTTCGACAGAAACCGGGGCACAATGCGCGGCGCAGCCGGCCTTCCAGAACGGTGTGCCGGGTTGGTGGCGTGGCACGCCCGGGCCGTTGGGCCGGTTCGGAAGGTCGGTTGGGCTTGGCACGACGAGGTCCCACCAGCCATGGGCGCATTGCGAGCGCCAGGCCATCTGGTCGGCCAGCGTGGTGCCGTGCTGCGCGAACGCAGCGTCCAGGCCCCCGATCGCGTCACGGATCGCCTGCTCGGTGGCGGGGCCGGTGCCTTGCGCGTCCTGCACGAATGCTTCGGCGAAGCGGCGGACGTCGTCGGCGATGTCGGCATAGCCGTGGCCGTCGAGGTGCCAGGCCTTCATCCACTCGCCGGAGACCAGGGCGGCGGCTTCGGCGCGGGGGCGGGCAGAGAGTTTCGCGGCCGTGCTGCGCATGTGGCGCACCAACTCGGCGCGGGCGTGCAGCACCCGGGCCCGCAAGGCGGCTTCCCGCATGGCGGCGATGGCAGCTTCAGCCTCGTGCAGCATCTCGTCGACGACATGGGGCATCGCGGGGGGCATCGCGGGGGGCATCGCGGGGGTCCTTGCGGGGGTCAGGGCAGTTGTGTCAGCGCGTCGATCACCCGGTCGAAGAACGGCGCGGCCTCGATGCAGTCGAGGACATGTGCATTGGGGGGGCGGCGCAGGCGGCCGTGCCAGTCGATGGTGGTGCGGCCGCGCAGGGGACCTGCGCCGGTTTCCACATCGACGAAGCAATCGCGGCCGGCGAAGAGCTCAGGCCAGGCGAGAAAGCCGATGACGCAGACATCGTGCATCGGGTGGCCGATGCTGCCGAGGCCGCCGGCGCGTGGCCGAGTGAGCATGCCATGCACGGCGCGGCCGGTGCGGGTGCCCAGTGCGTCAAGCCGCGCCACCTGGGCATGGGTGGCGATGGCGGTGAGCGTGAGGTGCAGGCCGATGAGCGTAACCTTGAGGCCGGCGCCGAGCACGATCGCGGCGGCGTGCGGGTCGGCGTAGATATTGTATTCCGCCGCCGGGGTCATGTTGCCGAGGCCCATGGCGCCGCCCATGAGCACGACCTGGCCGATGCGCGGGGCAATGTCGGGCGCCAGACGCAGGGCGAGGGCGAGATTGGTGAGCGGGCCGAGCATGCATAGCGTCACGCTGCCCGGGGCCTCGGCGCGCAACAGGGCGACCAGCAGCTCCACCGCGTGGCCCTCGGCGGGCGGCAGGGCGGGCGGGGGCAAGCCCGCGCCGTCGAGCCCGTCGGGGCCGCAGACGAACGCGGCGGTTTCCAGCGGCAGCACCAGAGGCGCTTCGCAGCCGGCATGGACCTTCATATCGGCGCGCGCGGCGAGTTCAACGATGCGCCGGGCGTTGGCGGCGGTTTGCGCCACCGCCACGTTGCCGGCCACGGCCGTGATGACGCGCAGGTCGAAACGGTCGGGCAGGGCGAGGGCGAGCAGGATGGCCGCCGCGTCATCCTGGCCGGGATCGGTGTCGATGACGATGCTGTGCCGCATGGGTCAGGCTGCCTTGTCGCGCCCGGTCATGACCATCTGGCCGAGGTCGTCTGGGCCGAGGCCATCGATCGGGCGGTCGATGACCTTGGCGCCGCTCTTCATGATGGCGACGCGGGTGGCCAGGGCAGCGACGTCGGCCATGTTGTGGCTGATGAGGATGACGGTGCGGCCCTCGGATTTGAGGTGGCGGACGAGGTCGAGCACCTGGGCGGTTTCGCGCACGCCCAGCGCCGCCGTCGGTTCGTCCATGATGATGATGCCGGCATCCCAGCGCAGGGCGCGGGAAATGGCGACCGCCTGGCGTTGGCCGCCGGACAAGCCCTCCACCGGGCGGCGCATGTCGTCGATGTGCACCGAGAGGCGGGCGAGATAGGCGCGAGCCTGTTCGGCCATGCGCGCCTTGTCGAGGATGCGCAGGAACGGCAAGACAAACGGGCGGGTGAGCTCGGCGCCCATGAAGACGTTGGCGGCGATGGACAGGCGCGGGGCGAGTGCCAGGTCCTGGTAGATGGTGGCCACCCCCTGGGCGAGCGCGTCGTGCGGCGAGCGGAAGCGGGTTTGCACGCCGCGCAGGTGGATCGAGCCGGTGCTGGGCGGCTGGGCGCCGGCCATGATCTTGATGAGGCTGGACTTGCCGGCGCCGTTGTCGCCGCAGATCGCCAGCACCTCGCCGGGAAACACATCCAGATCGACCGCGCGCACCGCGGTCACGGCGCCGTAGCTCTTGCCGATGCCGCGCAGCGACAGCAGGGGCAGCGACAGCAGGGGCAGCGACAGCAACCGCGGCGGGCCCGACACGGCTATTTCAGGAACTGCTTGACGTTGCTGGCATCCACCAGGACGGCATCCACGAACAAATAAGGGCCGGTGGTGAAGTTGGATTTCGGCTGCTTCTTCACCACGATGGCGTCGATCGCCTCCACCGCTTGGGCGCCCATCTGCTCGAACGGCACGGCGACGGTGGCGAGCAGCAGCGAATTGGGGTCGGCAATGCGGGCATAGGATTCCGGACCGCCGTCAATAGAAACCATCGGAATCTGGCCGCGCTTGACGCCCTGGGCCTGTAGCAGGTCGTCGACGATATAGGCCTGGCCGTCGAACGACACCCAGATGCCGTTGATCTTGCCCTGGTTCTGCAGCAGCAGCGCCTGCACGCCCGAGCGCACGTCGTCGCGCCAGCTTTGCGTGCGGGCCATGGTGAACTTGCCGATCTCCTTCACGCCCTGGTTCTCGGCCAGCACCACGTCCAGCACCCGGCCGCGCACGCGCGAGGCGGCGTTGGCGTCGAAGCGCACGCTGAGCAGGTTGCCCTGATAGTTGATGGCGCCGAGGAGGTAGAGCGCGGCCTCGGCACCGATCTTGTATTCGTTGGATTGGATGTCGAACAGCGCGTGCGGGCTGGTGCCGGACTGCACGGTGATCACCGCGATGCCGGCGGCCTTGGCGGCCTTGAACTGGGCGTCGGCCTCCACCGGCTTTCCCATGGCCAGGACGATGGCATCGACCTTCTTGACAATCAGCGCGTCGAACTGCTCGGCGTGCTTGGGCAGCGAGCCCTCCGAGTTCAGCAGCGTGACGTTCCAGCCGCGGGCGCGGGCGGCGGCGGCGGCGGCGTTGGCGACGCGGGCATGGGTTTCCGAGGAGAACTGGAAGCCGATGATGCCGACCTGCAGCGGGGTATTGGCGGCCATGGCCGGGGCGGCGATGGCGGCGCTGGCCATGGCGGCGGCGAGGCCGAGGGTGAGGTCGCGACGGTGCATAGTGGTTTCCCTGTTCTGGATGCCGCGTGCCGCGTCAGGCGCGCATGCGGAAGTTCAGCCGGTTGGCGAAGGCGGGGCGATTGCTGACCACGGTGGAGGCGGCGACCGAGCCGATCATAATAACGCCCAGCACAATGTCCTGGATGTAGTAGGCCGCGCCAAGCAGCACCAGGCCGTTGCCCAGCACCTTGAGCACCAGCGCCGCAAACACGGTGCCGGGCACGTTGGGGCGGCCGGGCTCGAACATTGTCATGCCCAGCAGCACGGCGGCGATGGCGTAAAGGAAGTAGTCGCCGGCCATGTTGGGCGCAGCCGAGGAGAGATTGGCGGCGAGCAGCACGGCAGTGGCGCCGGCGAGGATGGCCGAGAGCATGAGGCCGAAGCGCTTCATGCGCGCGGTGGCGATGCCGGACAGGCGGGCTGCCTCCTCCGCCTCGCCGGTGGCGCTCATGTGCGCGCCGGTGCGGGTCCACTTGACCAGGCCCCATACGAAGGCGGTGACGCCGGCCATCCACAGCACGAGATTGGGGATGCCCCAGCTATAGCCGCGGGCAATGCTGGTGAACTCGGTGGGCCAACGGCCGACGAAGGCCACGCCCTGGGTGATCATGAAGGCAAACCCGCGGGCGATCGCGGCGGTGCCCAAAGTGACGATGAGCGACGGCACGTGCAGTACTGTCACGCCGAAGCCGTTGATGGCACCCAGTGAAGCTGCCACCGCGAGTGCGGCCAGCACCGCCACGGAGGGGTCGAGCTTCATCTGCACCAGCCAGCCGACCATCACCGCGCCGAGGCTGGCAATGTCGGCCACCGACAGGTCGAGTTCGGCCACGGTGAGCGCGAGTGCGAAGCCAAGCGCCAGGATCGCCAGGAAACTGGTGTCCTTCAGCACGTTGATGATGTTGGGCGTGGTGGCGAAATTCGGCGCGAAGGCGACGAACACCGCGATCATGACCAAGCCCGCAACGACCGTGCCGTAGCGCTCCACTAGTCCGGGCATCGGGCCGACACACTCCTTGCTGAATGCACTCGAACTGCCTGTGGTCGAGGCCGGGTACGGCTGCGCTCCGGAGATGCGGAGAGGGGCACTCCGTTCGTCCAAATGGAGGGTAGCAGATGCGAATGGAATGGCGAGCCCATCTGGACCATGAATGTGGGTGCAAACGTGGGTGCTAGAGGCATTGAAATGCCATCCTGGCCTCTTGATATGTTTGAAAACACATGGTTGGCGGAGGGAGAGCGACTGGGAGCGAACTGTCTCTAGGATTTCGGCCCTTGGGCTGCCACGACGCGCTTTCCCTCCAATCGGCCATCCGTCATAGGGCAAACCAGTTCGCATCCACTGGCCCAGCGGCTTTCACGAATATGGTGACGTCGGCGGTAGTGTCGGCGTTCACATTGCCCTGGATCATCCGCTCGGTGCCCTGATCCTCCCATCGCAACTGCCCAGCGGTGCCGTTGAACGCTGCGGTGCCGATGAAGGTGAACGCGTCGTTGGCAAGCGTGCCGGCGATGGCGTCGATGGCGGAAAGGTCGAGCTTCTCGCCGGCGCCGCGGCTGAAGTCCTGCAGCGTGGTCGCGTTCGACGCCGCCGTCCCGACCGCGGGCGGCTGGAACATGAACAGGTCGAGCCCAGCGCCACCGGTGACGCTGTCCAGGCCGCCGCCGAGTAGGAACACGTCCGGTCCTGCCGTGCCAGTGAGTGTCTGATTGGCCGCAGTGCTGGCGAAGTCGTCGTTCAGGATCACCCCTGTGGCAGCGACCGTGCCCAGCGCTACCCCCGCCCGAGGGTTGCCAAGCGTCACGGTGAAGCTGTCGTTCAGCTCCGCCGCCGTGTCGGCGGCGACAATGACGGTAACCGTCTGCAAGGCTTGGCCAGCGGCGAAGTTCACGCGTCCTGCCGGAAATTGGCCGCCGTTGAAGTCGGCGCCCGTCGCCGCCCCAGTGGCGGCTACCCCGCCGCCGCTTGCCACCCAATCCGCTCCCGCCAAGCCGGTGAGGTCGCCGGAGCGCGTCACGGTGAAGGTGAAGGCGGTGGTGCCGCTGGCGCCTTCTGCCTTTTGTGCGCTCGCCCGGGCAATGGACAGCGTGCCGGTCCCGGCCGGATCGTCGTTCCAGATCAGCCCGGTGGCCGTGGCGGTGCCCAGCGCAACACCCGTCGGCACGTTCGACAGGGTGACGGTAAAGCTCTCGTTGAGCTCGACTGCAGCATCGCCCGCAACTTGGACACTGACTACTTGGCTTGTCGCCCCTGGCGCGAAGCTGACTGTGCCGGACGGCAGGTTGCCGCCGGTAAAGTCGGCGCCGTTGGCAGCGACGGTTGAGGCGAGACCGCCACCGTTCACCGACCAGGTGGCATTGGCCGGCCCCACGATGCTTCCGGCGCGGGTAACCACGAATGTAAAAGTGCTACTGCCGCTCGCCCCCTCGCCGCGTGAGGCCTGTAGCCCCGCAATGGAGATCATGCCAGAGGGCAGGAAATCATCGTTGAGGATCACGCCGGTCGCTGTAGCGGTGCCGATCCCGACCCCGGTTTGAGGGGCAGCAAGCGTCACGGTGAAGCTGTCATTCAGCTCGATTGTGTCATCGCCGGCGGCGTTCACCGTCACCGTCTGGCTGGTCTGCCCGGCAGCGAAGTTCACCCGCCCACTAGGCAGCACGGCGCCGGCGAAATCCGCTGCATTGGCGCCTATGGTGCTGGGAACCCCACCCCCGGTCACCACCCAGTCGGCGCTCGCCGTGCCGCTGGCGTCGCCACCGCGGGTCACGATGAAGGTGAACGGGGTCGTGCCGCTTTGACCCTCGGCTCTCTGGGAGATGGCACGCGCGATGGACAATGTGCCGGTTCCCGGCGTGTCGTCGTTGAAGATCACGCCGGTCGCCGCCGCAGTGCCCAAGGTCACGCCGGTGACGGGGTTGGCCAGGGATACCGTGAAGCTCTCGTTCAGCTCCACCGCTCCGTCGCCGGCCACGTTCGCCGTCACCATCTTGCTGGTCTCGTTTGCCGCGAAGCTCACCACGCCCGAGGGCAGGACGCCGCCGATGAAGTCGGCACTATTGGCCGCCACAGTGCCGCTGGCGGCACCACCGGTCACCGCCCAGGTCGCGGTGGCCGGGCCCGACTTATCGCCGCTGCGAGTCACCATGAAGGTGAACATGGTGCTGCCGCTTTGCCCCTCCGCCCGCGAGGCCTGCTGCCGGGCGATCGACAGCATGCCGGTGCCAGGGACGTCGTCGTTCACGATGGTGCCGATCGCCGTCGCAGTGCCCAGCGTCGAGCCGGTCGAAGGTGCCGACAGGGTCACGGTGAAGCCCTCATCGGCCTCCACCGCCGTATCCCCGGCGACATTGACGGTCACTGTCTTGCTGGTTTCGCCAGCCGCGAAGCTCACCGATCCCGAGGGCAGCGCGCCGCCAGCGAAATCTGTCGCGGCGGCCGGTGCCACCCCGCTGCCGGTGACGGCAAACTTCGCGCTGTGCCCAGCCGTGGTGTCACCGCTGCGGGTCACGGTGAAGGTCAGCGCCGTGCTGCCGAATATGCCCTCTGTCTTGCTTGCCGCCAGCGCCGCAATCGACAGCAGCGCGTCGTCGTTGACGATGGTGCCGGTCGCCGGCGCAGTGCCCAGCGTCGCGCCGGTGGATGGCGCGGACAGGGTCACGGTCAAGCCCTCGTCGGCCTCCGCTACCGTATCGCCGGCGACATTGACGGTCACTGTCTTGCTGGTCTCGCCAGCCGCGAAGCTCACCGATCCCGAGGGCAGCGCGCCGCCAGCAAAATCGGTCGCGTTGGCCGGTGCCACCCCGCTGCCGGTGACGGCAAACTTCGCGCTGTGCCCAACCGTGGTGTCACCGCTGCGCGTCACGGTGAAGGTCAGCGCCAGGCTGCCGCTCTGCCCCTCGGCCTTGTTCGCCGCAAGTGCCGCGATCGACAGCGATGCGTCGTCGTTGATGATCGTGCCTTCTGCGGTCGACGGTGTGATCGTTGCGGCGATCGGCGCATTGGTCAGAGTGACCGCAAAGCGCTCGTTGTTTTCCACCGTCGTATCGCCCTTTACGGCGATCACAATGTTCCGGCTGCTCTCGCCAGGGGCGAAGATAACGGTGCCGGATGGCAGCAGGCCTCCATCGAAATCCGCCGCCGCTGCTGGCGTGGTGCCCGCCCCAGCCGTGCCAGCAACGCTCCAGCCGATCGCCTGTTTGATGAGCCCCGCCCCGGTGCGGGTGACCGTAAAGGTGTAGGCCGCGGTGCCGGTTTGTCCCTCCGCCGCACTGAGCGACGCCGCGGTGATGGTGAAGGCATTGCCGATCGTCCCGCCCACCACCTCGGCCTCGCCATCGTCAAAGGCGACGATCTCGATGTCGCGCAGCGTATCCTTCCCATCCGGCCCGGTCACTTCGACCAGGTCGGGTCCAGGGAAGCTGACCGCATAGCTGGCGAAATTGCCAGTGAACACGGCGGTGTCGTTGCCGCCACCCCCGTACAGCTCGTCGTTGCCGCCATTGCCGCGCAGCCGGTCGTTGCCGCCGCCGCCCTGAAAGATGTCGGCCTTGCCCAGCCCGGTCAGGATGTCGGCTCCGCCGCCGCCATACACACCGAAGCCGTAGCTGCCGTTGTTGCCGTTGCCGGTGTACTCCAGCACCTCGAACCCGCTCAGCGACAGACTGTAGCCCGAGCTGTTGTTGTAGATGAGCCCGGCGTTCAGCCCGCCCGAGAAGACGCCCTTGGTATCGGCCGACAGATCCACCACCGCCGTGTCGGTGCCGATGCCGCCGCTGATGGTCGAGCTCCGATCGACAACCGTATAGACGCCGCCAAGCCGGTCATCGCCCTTGCCGCAGGTCAGCCCGGTCATCATCTCGACATTGGTGACCGACCCGTGTGCCTTGCCGCCGACGGTGAAGCCGTAGAGTACGCCTGCCACGCCACCGTTCACCGCCACCACGGCGCCGGTCTGGTCAGAGAAATCGGCGTCGGCGACGTCATAGCCGGCGCCGCCGTCGATCGTGTTGGCACCCAGCCCGCCGTACAGCCGGTCGTTGCCACCCACGCCGCTGATCTTGTCGTTGCCCCCCAACCCGGAGAAGGTGTCGTTGCCGTCCAGCCCGGTCAGGATATCGATGCCGGTCCCACCCGCGATGCCGGCGCCGTAGCTCGTGCCGGTGGCGTTGCCGGTGAACTCCAGCACCTCCATGACGGTCAGCGTCAGGGAGAAGCCGCTAAACTGGTTGTAGATTAACCCGGCGCCCAGCCCACCCGAGAGGCCGCCCGAAATGTCGGCCGACAGGTCCACCACCGCGGTGTCGGTACCGTTGCCGCCTGCGATCGTCGAGGACCGGCTGATCAGCGTATAGACGCCGCCCAGCCTGTCGTTGCCGGTGCCGCCGGTTAGCCCGGTCATCATCTCCACGTCGCGCACGAAGCCGAACTTCGCGCCAGCGACGGTGAAATCGTATTTCGTGCTCGCCACGCCGAGGTTCACCGCCACCACGGCGCCGCTCTGGTCCGAGAAATCGGCGCTGGCGATGTCATAGCCCTCGCCACCCTCGATCAGGTTGGCGCCGGTCCCGCCAAACAACGAATCGTCGCCCTTGCCGCCGGTGATCGTGTCGTTGCCACCGCCGCCGGTGAAGGTATCCTTGCCGTCCAGCCCGGTCAGGATATCGGCACCCGCCCCGCCCACGATGCCGGTGGCGTAGCTTGTGCCGGTGGCGTTGCCGGTGAACTCCAGCACTTCCATGTCCGTCAGCGTCACAAAGTAGCCGGTGCCATTGTGATAGATCAGCCCGGCGCTCAGCCCGCCCGAGAATCTGCCCGAATTATCGGCCGCCACGTCCACCACCGCGGTGTCCGTGCCGTCGCCGCCGCTGATCGTCGAGTGCCGGTTGGCCAGCGTGTAGGCGCCGCCCAGCCGGTCATTGCCCTTGCCGCCGGTCAGCCCGGTCATCATCTCGACATTGATGACCGATCCGTACGCCGCGCCGCCGACGGTGAAGCCATAGGTCACGCCCGCCACGCCACCGTTTTCCGCCACCACGGCGCCGCTCTGATCGGAGAAATCGGCGTTGGCGACGTCATTGCCGATACCACCGTCGATCGTGTTGGCGCCGAGCCCGCCGAACAGCGAGTCGTTGCCGCCCTTGCCGGTGAGCGTGTCGTTGCCGCCGCCGCCGGTGAAAACGTCGTTGCCGTCCAGCCCGATCAGGATGTCCGCGCCGTCCCCGCCCACGATGCCGGTGACGTAGCCTGTGCCGGTGGCGTTGCCGGTGAACTCAAGCACCTCCACACCGGTCAGTGTCAGGGAGTAGCCGGTGCTATTGTTGTAGATCAGCCCGACGCCAAGCCCGCCGGAGAAGCTGCCCAAATTGTCGGCCGAAAGATCCACCACCGCGGTGTCCGTGCCCAGGCCGCCGGTGATGGCCGGGGAATTGCTCGTCAGGAAATAAACCCCGCCCAGCCGGTCGTTGCCGCTGCCGCCGGTCAAGCCGATCATCATCTCGACATCGGTGACCGACCCATATGCCTTGCCATCCACCGTGAAGCTGTAGGTCACGCCAGCCACGCCGCCGTTCACCGCCACCACGGCCGTGGTCTGGTCGGAAAAATCCGCCTCGGCAAGGTCGGTGCCCGAACCACCGTCGATTGTATTGGCCCCGCGCCCGCCATACAGCCGGTCATTGCCGCCGGCACCTGAGATCGTGTCGTCGCCGTCGCCGCCACGGAACGCGTCGCCCGCGTCCATCCCGGTCAGGATGTCGTTGCCGGTCCCGCCGAACACGCCGTCGGAATAGGACGAGCCAGTGGCACTGCCAGTGAAATCCAGCTCGGTCGTGCCGCCCGGAATCGGCGTCGTGATGCCGGTATTCTGGTCGTAGAGAAAGGTGGTTGGAATGCCTCCGCTGTAGGATTCGGTCACGCTACCGGCAACAAATTTGAATGTCGTCATGACGAAATCCTCCTTTGGGGCGGCACAATCATTGCGCGAGTAACGCTGCTATTAAACAACTCACGCACGAACCACGCGCAATCACAGAGAATCTTAGTAAGATATCACTGAAATTGGAAGGCTGACGTCACGGTGAACACGTGGCTTAAACGTCCCGATCGAGAGGCCCCTCCGCGCCGAGACGGCGCAGACAATGGGCCGGTGTCTCATCGCTCGATGTGAACGCCCAACCCGGGCAGCCACCTCCTGGCCCAGGACCGCGCCGAACCGCCGCAGCCGGATTAGGCAGGCGATCGGGTCCTCAGAAAATGCACGCTCCGCGAGCGTACCCAATTTTATTGGTTGGCCAAGAGCATGCACCAGGAAGCCAAAGTTGGCATTTATACCAACCCGCTCAAAGACTGACACATGCCCACTCTCGGGGCGCAATGGAGCGTATTCGGACTGGATCGGCGATGAGGAAGCGCCATGCGGTGGCGCAGGCTTGGACGATGTCTTCATATGTTGGCCAAGCGCAGCGGCTGAGCTGGTTGCCTCGCAGATAGTCCCAGACATTTTCCATCGGGTTCAGCTCTGGTGAATATGGCGGTATTGGCGACAAACTGATGTTGCATGGCACCGCGAGTTCCCCTCCGGTTTGGTGCCATCGCGCGCCGTCGCAGAGCACCACGGCATGCGCGCCAGGGTCGACCTGGGTGCTGATCTCTGCAGGGTGGCTGCCCATGGCCTCGCTGTTGGCCGCCGGCAAGATGACGGCGGCACCTGTCTCCCTGGCCGGGCACAACGCGCCGAACAGATAAGCGGAGTTCCGCCGGAGTTCCGCACCGCGGGCGGCCGCGAGCCAGTGGGCGACCAGATGTATTCAAGGCTGCCCTGTTGGCCCACTCTTGCTTCGTCCTGGAACCAGATCTCGACGGGCTTGCCGATGGCGTCTTCGGGCAAGACGTCTTTCAGCAGAGTGGCGAAGTTTTTTTAATGCCTCCTCGGCGTCCGGGTCCTTTTGCGGATGGTAGGGCCGCGGCTGCAGCCGGCTCAGGCCAAGCTGGTGCAGCCAATTGCCGATGGTGCTTTCGTGCACCGTCACGCTGAAGCGCCGCACGACCTCCTCGCGCAGGTCCAGGCATCGCCAGCGGACCACCCCTTGCGTGGCCAGTCCGGGCCGGCCAGAACCAGCGTCCGCAACTCGTTCTTCTATTCCGCGGTCAAGGCAGGCTGGGCGCCCGGGCTGTGCCGCGACTTCAGGCTCTCGATCCCGCCATCGTTGTAGCGGTGTACCCAGTCACGCAGGGTTTGGCGGTCCATGCCATTCTGGCGAGCTGCCTCGGCGCGTGGACGGCCGTCCAGAGCCATCGCAAGGGAAAGCAGTTGCCACACCTGAGCTCCGCCCCGGCACTTGCCCGCGGCTGACCGAAGGTTGGCCGAGGTGTGCTCCGTCCGTGTAATCTTCAATGCTCGGCTCACCCGATCCCCGCAAATCGATATCCGGCACATCGAATCAGAACGCAACGATAGAGGGAATCCTCAGAGAGTCAGCCTTTCCGCAGGTCGGTATTACCGCGATGGCCGACACGAGGGCTGCGGATCTCGCATTCGTGTCTGTGCTCAACCGTAGCCATACGGGCTCATAAACGGTACGACCGAGTGCATATTCGATCCGGGCCGCTCTTGGATGTGCAATCGGAATTCCAACCTTTGTTCCGACGTGGCTCCGTTCATCAGCCAGACTTCAACGCATACCAACTTGGACTCAAAACCCTCCGTCGCTCCTGGTCGCGGAGAGAATTGGAGCTTCGGCGAGAGATTTGGGTGTTCGTTTCGCTCGGGGAGCCCCGAATGTGTAGGGCAAACCCGCTGGAAACCTGCGGCTTTCACGGCCGCTCCGCAAAGTCGAGAGCGATTCTCTCCCAGGGTGGTGGCGTAGGGAGAGGGCCGGGAGTGAAAAGTCTCTGAGAGTCCGTCCGGAAACTATATTAATGATTGCATAGTCTCCTGGTCATCATCCGGATCGACGCGAGTTTGAGGAACGACAGTGCGTTTCGTGTCCGGGTCT
>JBBQOT010000011.1:0-15201 GCA_038331165.1 Acetobacterales bacterium | reverse complement strand
GGTCGACAACCAGCTAGCGCTTTTCCACCCGGTAGCCAATCGGCGTTGAACATGAGGCCTGCCGTCGCATCGTGATGCGGATCATGGCGAGGTGGCCGAAGACTGCTGCGCAACGGACATTACGCTCGACGGCCACCTTTTAAGCCCCCCTTCGCAGTCTGACTGTCGATGATCACGTTCTTCGGGCTCGGCCATGTAGAGCATGCCTTGGATGGGCTCGATCGTCCCGTCCCAGTCCTACAGCGGCCGATGGCTCCACGCCGTCCTCTTCAGTTGCTTCACCGCATGCCGCCACCCGTGCGTGGTCGGCCTGCCCACTGTGTTTTGGTTGCCGAACACATTCGACACCTGCGAGGTAGCGCAAGGGAAACGCGAGAAGATGCCCGGATGTCCGAACCGGTTGTCACCAAATCCTCATGGCGGCGTCATCAAGGCTTGACACTTCATCGCAATAAAGATGCTGCGCCGGTTCCAGGCGCTTGTGCGAATTGTGGGGTGGCATGCCGACGGTCTCGCTGGAGCTCATCACCAAGGCCTTCGGCCCGACGGCAGTGCTGCGCGACGTCTCGCTCGAAGTCGAAGATGGCGAGTTCTTGACGCTGGTCGGGGCCTCAGGCTGTGGCAAGTCGACGTTGCTGCGCATCATCGCCGGGCTCGAGATGCAGGACGCCGGCACAGTGGCAATCGGCGCTCGCTGCGTGGACGCATTGGCGCCGAAACAGCGCGACATCGCCATGGTCTTCCAGTCCTACGCGCTGTACCCGCACATGACGGTGGGCGAGAACATCGCCATGCCGCTGGTAATGAGCCGGTTGCGCCTGTCCGAGCGGCTGCCTTTGCTGGGAGCGTTGTCGCCGCGCCGCCGTGCCGTGATGCGTGATATCCGCGCCGATGTCGCCGCGGTCGCCTCGCAGTTGGAGATCGGCCACCTGCTGGGGCGCAAGCCGGGGCAGCTTTCCGGCGGGCAGCGCCAGCGTGTAGCACTGGGCCGTGCCATGGTGCGCCGGCCCGCCGTATTCCTGATGGACGAACCGCTGTCCAACCTCGATGCGCGTCTGCGCGTGCACATGCGTACCGAACTGGCAGAACTTCATCGCCGCCTGGGCGTTACTTTCATCTACGTCACGCACGACCAGACTGAGGCGATGACGATGTCCGACCGCGTCGCGATGATGGATGACGGCCGCATCATTCAACTCGGCACGCCCGACGCGCTGTATCACGACCCCGTCGATTTGCGTGTCGCCCGCTTCATCGGCGCACCCTCGATCAACGTGCTGCCGGCCCAGGCTGACACCGCCGGTATCACGGTGCTGGGGTTGCGGCTGCCGGTCACCGCAACGGGCCATGTTGGGCCAGTGCAGTTGGCGATTCGACCGGAGACGTTGACGGTTGCCCGCCACTTCGGCGAGGAGCGCATCGCCGCACGGCTGCGGCATGTCGAAAACCTCGGTGCCGAGTTCCTGCTGCATTTCGATTGCGGTGCGGCCAGCCAACTTATCGTCCGCCTGTCAGCCGAGGCCTTTCAGCGCCAGCAGCTTGGCGCGGGCAGCGAAGGTGTGCTGGGTGTCGGGCTGTCGCCGATGTCGGTTCTGTTGTTCGATGCGGCAGGGCGGCGCCTGGCATCTCAGCCTACTTGCGCCGGCGCTTTGCAGGCGGCTGACTGACCATGGATGCGATCGAATTTGCCACCATGCCGTCGACCGCGACCATCTCGGCGCGCATTAAGCCGCGGCGCCGTGGGCGGGCGGAAGCGGCCTGGGCTTATGGATTCTGCACACCGGTGGCACTGTTGATGGTAGCGATCTATCTCGCGCCGATCGCTGCCGTCGCGGTGCTGAGCCTGACCGACTACGAGCTGGGGGCGCCCGATTTCACCTGGGTGGGTGATGCGCATTTCCGCGCCATGCTGGCCGACCCGGTGTTCTGGCGAGCGATGCGCAACACCTTCACTTATGCCGCCATAGTGGTACCCGCGGCGGTCGGGCTCGGCCTGCTGGTAGCCCTGTTGGTGCAGCGGCGTGGGCGGCTGGGAGGCGTCTATCAGATTATTTTCTACCTGCCGGTCACCACCACCCTAGTGGCCATGGCCACGGTTTGGCACTTCGTGCTGCACCCCCAGCTCGGGCCGCTGAACGCGGCACTCGGCGCATTGGGGTTGGGCCGGCTTGACGTGTTCTCCGATCCGGACCTTGTGCTTGCGGGGCTTGCGGTGATCGGTGCCTGGCAACTGGTCGGCTTCAACATGATCCTGTTTCTGGCTGGGCTGACGGCCATTCCGCAAGACCTGTACGATGCCGCCGCGGTGGAAGGCGCCGACCATCCGATCGACCGCTTCTTGCGCGTCACTTGGCCGCTGCTGGGGCCGACGACGATGTTCGTGCTGGTCACCACCTGCATCACCGCCTTCAAGGTGTTCGACACCGTGGTGGTGTTGACCCGCGGCGGGCCGCTGGGGCGCAGCGAGGTGCTGCTGTATGCGATGTATCTGGAGGGTTTCCAGTATTTTCGCATCGGCTATGCCTCGGCGCTGACCCTGGTGTTCCTGGCACTGGTGGTTGCGGCCGCGGCGATCCAGTCGTTCCTGATCGACCGCAAGGTCCACTACGGATGAGGCCGGCACAGGGCATTGCGGGCCGCGTTGGTGCCCATGTCCTGCTGCTGGCGGGCGGCGGGTTCATGATGCTGCCGCTGTTGTGGATGCTGCTCACTTCCATCCGCGCCCCGGACGAGGTGTTCAGCGCCGGCATGAACCTGCTGCCGCGCACCTTCTCCGCAATCGAGAACTACGGTTATGCCCTGCGCGAGGCGCCACTGCTGCGCTACATGCTGAACGGGGCGATCGTTTGCACCCTGATCCTGGCCATCCAGTTGCTGGTGGCGATCCCAGCCGCCTATGCGTTGGCAAAACTGTCGTTCCGCGCCAAACCCGTGCTGTTCGCACTGGTGCTGCTGGGTTTGACCATCCCGATCCAGGTGCCGGCGATCCCGCTGTATATCGCCTTCTCGGCGCTGGGCCTGCTGAACACATTCTTCGCGCTGGTGTTCCCCTTCACCCTCTCGGTCTTCGCGATCTTTCTGTTCCGGCAATTCATCAAGGGCTTCCCGGACGAGATCATCCAGGCCGCGCGGCTGGACGGGTTCAGCGAGATTGAAATCGTGCTGCGCCTGCTGGTGCCCGCGCTGAAACCGGCGATCGCGGCGTTTGCGGTGTTCTCGGTCACCGCCCACTGGAACGACCTTTACTGGCCGATGATCGTCACCACCAGCCCTGAACACGCCACCCCGCCGCTTGGCATGCTGCAGTTCCGCGATGCCGAGACCGGGTCGAACTTCGGCGCCTTGATGGCCGGTGCCGCGATCGTCACCGCCCCGCTGGTTGTCGGCTTCCTGCTGGCCCAGCGCCAATTCATCCAGGGCATCACCATGACCGGCCTCAAATGAGCCCGGTCGTGCACATGCCCGTCCTTGCAAGGAGACTTCCAATGCTTCGCCGTACCCTGCTGGCCGGCATCGCCGCCGGAGCCGCTGTCGCACCGCGGCACAACGCTGCTGCCCAGGTGCCGACGACGCTCAGCGTCATGCATTGCTGGCCCGCGCATGCCCGCTTCCATCAACCGATCGCCGATGCCTTCACGGCAGCCAACCCGGGCATCAAGATCGCCTTTCGCACCGCGCCACCGACCTACGATGACGGGCACCAGCAGATCCTGCGTGAGGCGGTGACCAACCAGCTGCCGGATGTGTTCTATTCTGGCTACCACCTGATGCCACAGTTGGCTCGCGCGCTGGCCCGCCGCCGCCAACTGGTGGATCTGACGCCCATGCTCGCCGCCGAGGGCGAGGCCTGGAGGACCGAGAACTATGCCCCGCGCATGCTGTCGCTGGGCGCGGTCGATGGCCGCCAGGTGGGCATGCCGTTCAATGCCTCGTCGCCCATCGTCTACCTCAATGCCGACCTGGTGCGCCGCGCCGGCGGCAGGTCCGACGCCTTCCCGATGATCTGGGACGAGGTGATCGCGATCGCCGCCCGCATCAAGGCCGGAGGCGGCGACATCAACGGCATGGCCTATGACGTGCACGCCTGGCCGGATGACTGGCTGTGGCAGACGCTGAACTTCCAACAGGGCGCGACGCTCACCGACCCCGGTGACGAGACCAAAGTGGTCTTTGGCGGCGCCGCGGGCCTGGCGGGCCTGGTGCTCGCCCGCCGCTTCGTTTCCGAGGGCGGCATGGCGGTGCAGGGTTTTGACCAGTCGCGCCAGAGCTTTGTGGCCGGCAAGACCGGCATCTATATCAACTCGCCCGCCAACCTCACCGGCATCACCGAGAGCGTTGGCAATACCTTCCAGCTGCGCACAGCCAAGTTCCCGATCGCCGACGCCGCGCGCGGCTGGCTGCCGACCGGCGGCAACGCCGGGATGATCCTCACCCAGGATGCCGCCCGCCAGAAAGCGGCGTGGGACTTCCTCAAATTCGTGTCCGGCGCCGAGGGGCAGAAGATGGCGGTGCTCGCCACCGGCTACCTGCCGACCAACATCAAGGCGCTGGGCGAAGCCTATCTCGCGCCGTTCTACCGGGAAAAGCCCAACTACCGCACGCCGGTCGACCAATATGATCGCTCAGGCGTCTGGTACGGCTATCTCGGCACCAACGGGGTCAAGATCTGGCGCTTGCAGCGCGACCTGATCACCCTGGTGATGCGTGGCGAGGCGGCGCCCGACAAGGCATTGGCCGAGATGGTCGCCGAAACCCAGAAGCTGTTGCCCACCACCGCCTGACCATTACCTGACCTCTGCCACCTCGCGGCCTGGCCCCCTGCCCGGCCGCCCAGGAGTCTAGCCATGAGCACCATCCTGCAACTGTCCGATGCCCATCTTTCGCCGCGCAACGCGTTGTTCCGCGGCAATCTGGCGCTGATGCGCGCGCATGCCGCGGCGGCACCACCCGATCTGCTGGTGGCCAGCGGCGACCTCTCGCTCGACGGTGCCGACCGCGACGAGGATCTTGCCCTTGCCGCCGCCCTGCATGCCGAGTTTGCCGCCCCGCTGCTGGCCCTGCCCGGCAACCACGACGTGGGCAGCCACCCCCACACCATGCCACATCAGCCCTTCGACAGCGCGCGGCTGGCCCGGTTCCAGGCCCATTTCGGCCCCGGCCGCGGCGTGGTCGACCTGCCAGGCTGGCGGGTCGTCGGCCTCAACTCCGAGGTCATGGGCACTGGCCACGCGGAGGAGGCGCTGCAGGCCGCATTCATCGCCGAGGCCGCGGGCGGCGCCGGCGACCGCCGCATCGCGCTGTTCCTGCACAAGCCGGTGTTCGTGACGGATCGCGATGATCCGGCGTTCGACTACTGGTCGGTGCCGCCGCTTGCCCGCACCGCGCTGGCGCCGCTGCTTGACCATCCCGGCCTTCGCCTGGTCGCCTCGGGCCACCTGCACGTGCACCATCACGAAGTGCGCGGTCGTGTGTCCTATGCCTGGGCGCCGGCCCTGTCTTTCGTGGTGGACCCCGCCGACCAGCCGGGCCTGCCGGGCGCGCGCGTGTGCGGCGCGTTGTTGCACCGCCTGCACGCGGACCATGTTGAGACCGTGCTGCTTGCCCCGCCGGGCACCCGTATCGACCATCTCGACGACGTACGGGCGCAGACCTACCCGCGGGCAAATTTGGCTACTGCAGCGTCCTGATCGAGGCGTCCCCGCCCTCCACCCGCGCTGCCACAGCGCGAGAGGAGGGCGGCGAGTTGCATATTGGCAGCAACGACGCGATTGCTGCTTCAGCGGTGCCGAGGTGCGGGGCGCCGTGCGGGGCCGTGTTATGCGACGCGCGATACGATGGCAAGGTCAACCGCCGGCTGGGCTGCGACGCCACCTTCCGGGCGGCAGCGCTGGCCAGACGCGGAATCGAACACGTGCACCCGGGCGGGATCGATCTGAAGATGATAGGTTTCACCGGGTGTCATATCGGTCCCCGGGGGCAGCTGCACGATGAAATCCGCGCCCTCCAGCATTCCATGCGCCAGGCGCCCGGCGCCAAGTTCCTCCAGGAACTCGACGGCAAAGGGCAGCCCCTGGCCCGCCGCACCCAGCGTCACTTCCTCGGGCCGGATGCCCACGTCCACCGCCGCGCCCGGGGCGGCGCCGGCAAGCTTGGACGGAATCGTCACGTGCATGCCGGACGCAAGGGCCGCCACGCCAGATGCGGCCACCCGGGCGGGCAGGATGTTCATCGGCGGTGTACCAATGAACCCGGCCACAAAGCGCGTGGCGGGGTGGTGATAGATCTCCGACGGACTGCCGATCTGTTCGATATGCCCGGCATTCATCACCACCATACGGTCGGCCAGGGTCATCGCCTCGATCTGGTCGTGGGTGACGAAGACCGATGTGGTGGAAAGCCGGCGGTGCAGGCGGCGGATCTCGATGCGCATCTGCACCCGCAGCTTGGCGTCCAGATTCGACAGTGGCTCGTCGAACAGGAAGACGCGGGGCTCGCGGATCATCGCACGGGCCATCGCCACGCGCTGGCGCTGCCCGCCGGATAACTGGCCAGGCTTGCGCTCCAGAAAGCCCGCTAGCCCAACGGTGTCTGCCACCTTCTGCACCCGCGCCAGGCGCTCGGCCTTGGCGATCCCGGCGACCTTCAGGGCATAGCCGATGTTGTCGGCCACGCTCATGTGCGGATACAGCGCATAGTTCTGGAACACCATGGCGCAGCCGCGCTGGCGCGGTTCCAGGTCGTTCACCCGCTGCCCGGCAATGGCGATCTCGCCGGCGCTGATGTCCTCAAGCCCCGCAATCATGCGCAACAGGGTCGATTTGCCGCAGCCGGATGGCCCCAGGATCACCAGGAACTCGCCATCGACGATGTCCAGGTCTACGCCGTGCACCACCTCGGTGCGGCCATAGCTCTTGCGCACTTGGCGGATAGCGATGTCAGCCATGGGTCTTCTCCATCAGTGGCGGCGTGCCATGCCAACCCGCGCAGGCACCCGCGCAGGCACCCGCGCAGGCAATGGAAGGGGCGGCGGCGGCGGCGGCGCGGGGTGGCATCATTTGTCGGCGCCGATCAGGCCGCGAACGAAATAGCGCTGCATCAGCGCGACCACCAGCAACGGCGGCAGCATCACGATCAGGCATCCCGCCATCGCCACGTTCCAGTCCGGCGTGCCGCCGCCGGTGGCCGCCGCGGTTGGGATCAGGCGTTTCAACTCCATCACCGCGGTGCCGTAATTGGCGCGGTCGGTGGTGACCAGGATGGGCCACAGATACTGGTTCCAGCCGTAGATGAACATGATGGTGAAGAGCGCCGCCATGTTGGTCTTGGACAGCGGTATCAGCATGTCGCGCAGGAAGCGCAGCGGGCGTGCGCCATCCATGCGCGCAGCCTCCACGATCTCGGCGGGAATGGTCAGGTAGAACTGGCGGAACAGGAACGTGCCGGTGGCGGTGGCCACCAGCGGCAGCACCAGCCCTGTATAGGAATTCAGCAGGTTCCACTCCAGCTTCATTTGCACGCCGGAAACCTGCTGCCACAGCCAGCCTATGCCCACCAGGTCCAGCACCGCCTGTGCCGGCGCCAGCGCATTCGCCGCCACCGCATAGGTTGGCACGATGCGCACCTCCAGCGGCAGCATCAACGTGACGAATATCATCCAGAACACCAGCATGCGCCCGGGGAAGCGGAAGAACACAATGGCGAACGCCGTGACCGAGGCAATCGCGATCTTGCCAGCAGCCACCAGAACCGCCACGAACAGGCTGTTCAGCAGCTTGGTGCCCAGCCCGGCACGGGTCCATGCCTCGGTCAGGTTGGTGATCAGGTGGCTGCCGGGAATCAGGCTGATCGGTGGCGAGTTGATCTGCTCGATGGTCAGCGTGGCGGCCACGAACACCAGCCACATCGGCACGAAGGCAACCGCCAGCCCAGTGATCAGGATGGCGTGGGTAGCGATATTCAGAACCGGGGTGCGTTCGATCATCGCGGCGCATTCATGTGTAATGGACCCGGCGTTCGATGTAGCGGAACTGCACGATCGTCAGCCCCATCACCAGCAGCATCAGCACGATCGACTGCGCGGCGGCACCGGAATAATCCAAGCCCTTGAAGCCATCGAAATAGATCTTGTACACCATCAGCGTAGTCGCCTTGGCCGGCCCGCCCTCGGTGGTGATGTCCACGATGCCGAAGCTGTCCACGAAGCTGTCGGTGAGGTTGATGACCAGCAGGAAGAAGAATGTTGGCGTCAACAGCGGCAGCTGGATGTCGCGCATGCGCCGTAGCACCCCCGCGCCGTCCATCGCCCCCGCCTCGACCAGGGAGCGCGGTATCGCCTGCAGACCTGCCAGGAAGAAGATGAAGTTGTAGGCGATGTACTTCCAGGAATACGCCACGATGATCATGATCATCGCATGCGTCCCGTTCATCGCCGGGTTCCACAGATTAGGGTAGATCTGGTTCAGCGCCGAAAACACCCCCGCCTCGGGCGCGAACACATAGCGGAACGCCACCGCCGCTGCTGGTGCCGCCACCGCGAATGGCCACACCAGCGCAGTGCGGTAGTAGTTGTAGCCGCGCAGCTGGCGGTCGCAGAACAGCGCCATCACCAGCGCCATGCCCATCGACAGCGCCGCGGCGCTCAGCGCGAATACAAGACTTCGCGCAACCGACGCCCAATAGAAGCTGTCCGAGAGAACATTGGCGAAGTTTTCGAAGCCGACGAATTCGTTGCCCCCGCCCCACGGCTGTTCAAGCGTGAAGGCCCAGAACAGCGCGGCCCCGGTCGGCCAATAGAAGAAGGTCAACACCAGCAGCGCCTGCGGCACGATCAGCAGCACGCCAAGCCAGGCTGTCTTGAAGTGAACGCGCTTTTCCATGCGGCCGCCTGTCGGGGGAAACCTGAATGAAACGGCCGGGGACGGTATTGGCGCCCCCGGCCGGATGGCAAGGCAACGGGCCGGGGCGCCTGGCCCCGGGCTGCTCGGGTCAGGGCAGCTGCTTGCCGGCGTAGGTGCGCTCGAAGCGGCGCAGAATAGCGTTGCCCCGCTCCACCGCCTGGTTCAGCCCGGCCTCCACCGTCATCTGGTTGGCGAAGATGGCCTGCAGCGCGTCGCGAGTTTCCTTGCGGATCTGGATGAACCCGCCCAGGCGAATGCCGCGGCTGACCGGAGTGGGCTCACTGGCGGTCAACTGAGCCAGCGCGATCTCGCGGCCCTTGAAGGGAGCGGCGTTGTAGAAGCCCTTGTCCATCATCGCCTTGAAGCCCGGGTTGGTAACCGGGATGTAGCCGGTGACGGTCGAGAAATACTCCTCGCTCGAGGGCAGGGCGATGAAGTTGAAGAATGCGGCGGCACCGCGATACTCGTCCTTCGACTTGCCGCTCAGCGCCCATAGCGACGCGCCGCCGACCAGCGAGTTCACCCGCTGCGTGCCGGCGAACAATGGCAGCATGGCCACGTCCCAGTTCATGCCGGGCTTGGCGATCTTGCCGATGGTGCCGTGGCTGGCCACCGACATCTGCGTCATCTGGCAGTCGGCGGAGCCGAACGCCTCGCTGATGGTGGCCCCGGTCTCCTTCACCTTGATGGCGAAGATGCCCTCGTCGTAGCCCTTCTTGAGGAACTTCACGTAGTCCACGAAGCGGGTTTTGTTGAACGCCAGCTCGGCGTCCAGCCCCTCATAGCCGTTGCCCTTGGTGGCGATCGGCAGGCCGTGGATGGCCGAGAATTGCTCCATGATCTGCCAGGTGTCGTATTCGAACGCGAACGGGCAGGCATAGCCGGCCTTCTTCAGGTCGCGAGAAACCGTTTCTACCTCTTCCCAGGTCTTCGGCGCCTCGGTGCGGCCGACCTTAGCAAACGCGTCCTTGTTCCAATAGAACAGCGCGGTCGAGGAGTTGAAAGGGAACGAATACAGATCTCCCTTCGAGGTCGCGTAGTAGTTGGCGACGCCCTTGATGTAGCGGTTCCAATCGATGTTGTAGCCGCTATCGGCCATCAGCTGCTTTGCCGGATAGAACGCGCCCGACAGCATCAGGTCGGCGGTGCCGGCATCGAACACCTGCACGATGGTCGGGTGCTTCTTGGCGCGGAACGCGGCGATCGAGTTCTGCACCGCCTCGTCGTAGCTGCCCTGGCTGATGCAGGCGATCTCGAACTCAGTCTGCGATTCATTGAATCGCTTGCACACGTCGTTCACGCGCTCGCCCAGGTCGCCCGTCAGGCCCTGCCAAAGCTCGAACTTGATGCGCTGCTGGGCCGATGCATCGGCGCCGAAGCCAGCAAGGGCGGAGAACGCGAGCGCCACCGAGGCGCGCCAGAATGTCTTCATGGAGTGAGGTCCCGTGTGATGGAGGCGGGACGGTTCATACCGCCGTTCCATGACAGTCAGTGGGCGGTTTGGCGACGCTCTTATGACCATGGTATCCGCAAGGAGAGGTGGCTTGAGGAATTTGCACAGATTCATTAGGTGGATACTCTGCCTGACAGAGGCAATGTTGCCGCGGATCAAGCGCGAAAATGAAGAAGCGCACGCGGCGGACGCATAGCCCGGGCGTCAGGGCGAAGATAGCGTTGGCTAACATCGAGGCGCCGGAGATGCCGATGCTGATGTTGGAGCTGGCGGGACCAAGCCAGACCTCTCCCGTCCCGAGCCGCAACCCGCGCCGTCATCGCCCTCGGTCCGGCCGCACCCAGGCCTGATTGAGATTGATCTGGGGAACGGCAGCCAGGTGCGTGTGGGTAGCGACGTAAACTTTGCCGCCCTGCGGCGCGCGCTCGTGGCGTTGCGCGGATGATCCCACCTCCGTCTGGTGTTCGGGTGTGGGTAGCCACGGGTGCGACGGATATGCACAAGGGGATGAACGGGCTTGCCCTGCAGGTGCAGCAGGCGCTGGAACGCTATCCCCATGGCGGTGATCTCTACGTGTACCGGGGCCGCTGAACTGATCTGGTGGAGATCCTTTGGCATGACGACTGGGAATGTCGCTCTACGCCAAGCGGCCGGAGCGCGGCCGGTTCAACTGGCCGCAGGCAAAGGAGGGGGTGGTCCCGCTCACGCCTGCGACCTTGTCGATGCTACTGGAAGGCATCGACTGGAGGAATCCGCAGCGGACGTGGCGACCGGAGATGGCCGAATAATGCCCCGGACTAATGCGGCGCAGGGTGTCCCGCAAGACGGATTCGGCATCGCCGACCGCCCCGGCGACCTGCTTCATTTGGTCACGAACGCTTTGGGCGGGTGAAACTGCGCCGGCGCAAAGACCACCAGATGGCGCAAATGCCCTATACGCAGAATCGTGCTGGCCAGCGGTGGCCGCCGCAGCATGCTGCGGCGCGACACGGCGCTCCGCCATGCCGGATAAGAGTAGCACGTCCCGCCAGTCCAAAGGTCCGACAGCATCAGGCCGCCGAAGAACGCAGCGTTCGTTACGCCCCTGGCGGTCAACCGGGTGTCCCGAGAACGTGCACTTGTTCTGGCCTGTCGAACGGAAGGAAAATGTGTTTTGTAAGGGATGCTGGCGGCCCAGGGAGGAATCGAACCGACAGTCCGCACCACCGTGTCAACGTATTGAACCATAATTGATTTCCGTCGTCATGCTTGATCGCCCCAGGCAAACCGTCCCCGAGACTATGGCCCTCCAGAGACCCAAAATCGCCATTCCTGGCCTGACGCCAGTTAAACGGCCATGTAAGTGGGGCAAAACCCCGGGCACGCAGGTGCAGCAATAATCGGAATCCCGCGGCCGCATGGCGGATTTCTGCCATCGTTGCGTAAGCGCCGATGGGTTCGATTCGAGAGACGCCTCAGATCGCCCGGGCTTTTGCCCTTGTTACACGGCCATCCGGCAAACCCTTCTGAAACCTCGCACTTTTCTGGCATCCATACACCCCGAGAAGCCATATCGCCCTCTTGCGCTGGCTGGGGTGAGGGAACCCAGGCGGAATAGTCTCCATTCGGACCCAGGTGAAGGGCAACCTCACTCAGGGCAATCGCATTTGGAATTTCTGGCCTCCGAAGGGTCTTCCACGGCTGGATTCGGGAGGCTGCGGTTAGAATTGTGCAGCTTGAAGGGCGCAAATTGGGCTCCGCAACCCGAACACGAAGCTTCTGACCCGACTCGCGAGTCAAGGAAATTCCAAGTGTGATTCTCCTGCAACCTCACTGGTCCCGGATTGACAGTTCAATGTGAGGGTGAGCACCGTGGCATAAGTTGTTAAGCAACCAATCGTCCGGAACCCGCACCGAGCACATGACGCAAGTCCCCTTGCAGGCGCCGAAAGGCGCGACCTCGGACACGCCACGCGGACCACTCTCCCTTGCGGAGCAACGCGCTGTCTTCAAGCGACCGCTGCTGGCGCGCTTCGCGACGGTGGCGCCCGACTGTAGTCCGTATATAGCGCCACTGTGGTACGAATGGGACGAGGAGGAAGGCGGGTTCTATTTCGTGATCCGGGAGCGCGCGCGTTTTATGCCGCACATCTTGCACGATCCCCGGATATGTCTGTCGATTGCCAGCGAAAGCCGCCCTACGCTCGTTTCACCATCTTGGGAAAGGCCGAGATCCTCGGCTGGCCGGCTGAGTCGGAGGCGTGGCGACCGATAGCCGAGCGCATGGCGCGCGCTATATTGGCGAGTGTGGCCCCGGATACATTGATGGGACAGCACAGTTTCCGCGCTGGCTAATACGGGTCGTCCCTGATTCCATGACCACGTGGCGCGGAGGTGGGTGGGCCCGCCACTCTACCAAGGGCGGCTGAGCCGGCCGAGTGGGTCATGAACCCGAGAGCTGGCCCCGCCGGAGTGCGAGATCCTCTACTCGCCGAGGCCGACGCCGCCGCCGTGCATCAGGTAATCTCCAGGTCGGCGAGGTCAGGTTTGTGCAGGAAGCCAGACATCTCGGCGCTGTAGAACGGGTTCATCGTGGCCGAGCGGCCGTGTTCGGTCCAATAGTAGTTGTGGGCGCGTGGGTCGCTCCACGCCTTTGTGAGGTTGCGTTCATCCAGCAGGCGGTTGTAGCGCCAGAAGGCGCCTGGCCGGACCTCCATCGCGTCGCCGTTGCCCAGGACCAGCGTCTCCATGCACTGGAGGGCGTAACGGGCGGCCTTTTTGTGGAATGAGGCCACGTTGAGGGCGCCGTTGGAGTTCGGGCCATAGACCGACCAGAGATTGGGAAAGCCCGGCATCATGCAACCAAGGTAGGCGCGAGCCCGATCCTTGGCCCACAGGTCCTCGAGCGTCCGCCCTCCACGGCCGGTGATGGTCATCGGATAGAGGTACTCTGTGGCATGGAAGCCGGTGGCGTAGACGATCACGTCGGCCTCGTGCAGTGACCCGTCCTTGGCCACCACGCCGCGAGGCTCGATGCGCTCGATCCCGTTGGTGACCAGGGTGACATTGTTGCGCAGCAGGGCGTCAAGGACGCAATATTCCGTGTCGACGACAACCGCGCGGGCTGACCAGACCGGGTGCGCTGGGGTCATGGCCGCCACCAGCGCGGGAACGCCGAGCTTGCGCTGCAGGAATGCGACGCTGGCATCGCGGGCTCGCTTGTTAAGCGGGCTGCAGGCGTGAGGATCTTTGAAGTCCGGATCGATGTGCGCGACGTTGGCGAGCCGGTCGAGCGTGCAGTTGCGGGCACGCATGAAGTTGGTGTGGAAAGGCAGGTTACGGTCGAGCCAGTTGACCTGCGGGGGGAACGGCGACCGGTAGCCGGGCACGGGAGACAGCCACTGCGGCGTGCGCTGGAACACGGTGACGCGGGCGGCCTCGAGGGCGAGTTCGGGGATCATCTGATAGCCGGTGGCGCCGGTGCCGATCACCGCCACCCCGCTTGCCCTTCAGGTCTACGCCCTCCGGCCACCGCGCCGTGTGCCACGAGGGGCCGGCGAACTCTTCGGCGCCACGGATTTTGGGGATGTTCGGGCGGCTGAGAAAACCGACGGCCGTGATGACCGCGCGCGAGCGGATCGTGCGTGCGCCGTCTGACCCATCGATGTCGATCTGCCACTCATCGGCGGCCTCGTCCCAGGTCAGCGCCTTGACCTCGGTCTCGAAGTGGATGTGCCGGCGCAGGTCGAACTCGTCGGCGACCCAGTCGAAATACTTCATGTTCTCCCGCCAGCCGCAGAACGGATTCGGATAGGGAAAGTCCACTCCGAAGAGGTGGGTATAGGACCGGCTGGCCGTATCGACCGGGGCGCCCGGATAGCGGTTCTCCCACCAGGTTCCGCTGACGCCGGCGTTCTTCTCGAGGACGGTAAACGGGAACCCGGCCTGACGCAGCCGAAGTGCTGCGTTTAGGGCTTGATGTGGAACAACCGAATCGTGGGCTAGGAATCGGTGTTCGGGACGTACTAGCGTTGGGACGTGATCGACACCGCTGCCATCAGAGCGCGCTTTGAGATGCTGGCTCCGTTCCTGAACGAGCGCGCGCGCCGACTTTTTGTGGCGAGCGAGGCGCGAGCTGCGGGGCGGGGCGGTATAACTGCGGTTTCTGCTGCGACCGGTGTTGCGCGCAGCACGATAGGCCGCGGGCTTTCGGAATTGAGTGACGAAGAGGCCTCTGGTTCGGTTCGTATCCGCCGCCCTGGTGGTGGCAGCAAAGCAAAGATTGAGACCGAGCCTGGGCTGCTTGATGCCCTCGCCACGCTGGTGCAATCAGCGATCCGCGGCGATCCCGAAGCGGCGCTGCTGTGGGTCAGCAAGAGCCAGCGCCATCTCGCCGGTGCGCTGGCCGAGCGCGGGTTCACCGCGAGCCAGACGTTGGTCGGACGGCTGCTGCGCCGGTTGGGGTTCAGCCTGCAAGCGAACCGCAAGACCCGCGAAGGCACGAACCACCCGGACCGGAACGCTCAGTTCGAATATATCAACGGGCAGATCAACGCATTCCAGGCCGCCGGCCAGCCGACCATCTCGGTTGACACGAAGAAGAAGGAGCTTGTTGGCGACTTCAAGAACGGTGGACGAGAGTTGCGTCCCAAGGGCCAGCCCGAAGCCGTGCGGGTGCATGATTTCATGATCCCTGAATTGGGCAAGGTCTCGCCATATGGCGTCTACGACATCGCTGCCAATGCCGGCTGGGTCAATCTCGGCATCACCAGCGACACCGCCGCCTTTGCGGTGGAAAGCATTCGGCGCTGGTGGCAGGAACTCGGCCAGCCGCGCTACCCGACGGCCGAGAAACTCCTGATCACCGCGGAT
>JBBQOT010000010.1:0-15763 GCA_038331165.1 Acetobacterales bacterium | reverse complement strand
CGTCCCAGCCACAGCGCACACCGGCGTCGGCCCGCGAATAGCGCGTGCACCTCCTGGGGATCACCGGCTGGTCGGGGAGCGGCAAGACCACGCTGCTGACCGCACTGATTCCGCTGCTGGCCGCGCGCGGGCTGTCGGTCTCCACCATCAAGCACGCCCACCATGATGTCGATCTCGACCAGCCCGGCAAGGATTCCTGGCGCCACCGCGCTGCCGGCGCGCACGAGGTGCTGATCGCCACCTCCCGCCGCTGGGCGCTGCTGCACGAGAACACTGGCGTTGAGCCTGATCTGGCCGCCCTGCTCTCCCGCCTGGCCCCGGTCGACTTGGTGCTGGTCGAGGGGTTCAAGGCCTCGCCCCACCCCAAGATCGAGGTGCATCGCCCCTCCCTGGGCCGTCCACCGATCTGGCCGGGCCGCGCCGACATCGTCGCGGTCGCCGCCGACGCCGCCCTGCCCGGCTGCGACCGCCCGTGCCTGGACCTGTCCGCCCCCGCCACCATCGCCGCCTGGATCACCGCTTTGCTGCCGCCCAGCACCTGACGCTTGAGCCTGGGCGGTGGGAAGGGCACATTGCACCGCAGCGTCGGCTGGCCGACCGCCACCCTACCCGAGCCGACCCAGCCCACAAGGAAGACCTCATGCGGCGTTTCGCCCCCTTTCTGTTGCTCCCCCTGCTCGCCGGCTGCGGCAGCTATGTCGGCAACCCGACCGACGGGCTGGGCGGCTTTCTCTCCAACACATTCTCGTGGCGCGGTAACTCCAACCGCCCAGTGATCGACAGCCCCAACGCGCGGCGCGTGATGGGCGCCGCGGTCGAAGCCGAACCGCTGGAGGCCGAAGCCGGCAATGTCTGGCCCGGCCCGCTGCCGCCGGCGCGCTCCATGTCCGACATGCAGCGCGAAATGGGCGGCAACCTGCCGCCGATCGACGCGCCCGCGCCGCGCGGCAGTTCCACCCCACCGCCGCCCGCCGCCACCCCGGCCCCCTTGGCCACTCCGCGCCCGATCGCGCCGCAGCCAGCCGCCCAGCCGATGCCGTCCGGGCGGGTGCTGCAAACCCAGGGCGGTCCGGCCACCACCAGCATCGGTGCGAACGGGGTCGAAACCTTCATCCTGCCGGGCGGGCGCACCGGCATTGTCATGCCCAACGCCAACGGCACGCTCACCTTGATCGGGCCAGACGGCACCACCCAGACCATCGCCGCCCCGCGCTAGCCGATGACCGCGGCACCCCTGCACCTGCTCTACTTCGCCTGGTTGCGCGAACGTGTGGGCCTGGGCGAGGAACAGGTTGCCCTGCCCGATGCGGTTGCCACCGTGGCCGGGTTGGTGACCTGGCTGCGCACCCGCGGCCCAGGCTATGAGGGCGCCTTCGGCACCACCGCGGCGGTGCGCTGCGCGGTGAACCAGGAATTCGCCCAGCCCGACGCCGCGGTGCGGCCCGGCGACGAGGTCGCCTTCTTCCCGCCGGTCACCGGCGGCTGACATGGCAATTGTGCGCGTGCAGCTCGCAACGATCGACATCGGCGCCGAGACTGCCGCATTGACGGCGGGCCGGCACGACATCGGCGGCATCGGCAGCTTCATCGGCACCGTGCGCAACACCGCCGGCGACCGATGCATCGCCGCCATGACACTGGAACACTACCCGGGCATGACCGAGCGCGCCCTGGCCGCCATCGCCGCCGAGGCCGAGCGCCGCTGGCGCCTGCTCGGCTGCACCCTGGTCCACCGCGTCGGCCGGCTGGAACCGGGCGAGGTCATCGTGCTGGTGCTCGCAGCCTCCGCCCATCGCCACGACGCGCTGCAGGCCAGCGCCTTCCTGATCGACTGGCTGAAAACCAAGGCGCCGTTCTGGAAGAAGGAAAGCTTCGCCGACGGCACCGAGGCATGGGTCGACGCGCGCGAAAACGACACGGCAGCGGCCGAACGCTGGGGCGCACTGGCCGGCTGATGCACAAACCGCCGTCCCGCTAGCCGCTTCTTCATCTTTTCCCGCCACGCTGGGCCTTGTGATCTCCCAGCCCCTCCTTACGGCGGCCTCGCCTGTCGACCTGCTGTCCGACGGCTTGGCTTGTCATCGCGCCGGCGACCACGTGGCCGCTGAGCGCCGGTATCGTGCGGCGCTGGAGCTGGCTCCGCATCTGCCGCACGGACTGCATCTGCTGGGCGTGCTGCTGACCGAGACCGGGCGCGCACCGGCCGGCCGTGAGGTGCTGCGCCAGGCCGCCATGCTGCGGCCCGGCCACGCCGATACCCGCCTCGCTTTGGCGCGCGCCTGTGCCGAGTGCGGCGGCCTGCCCGAAGCGATCGCCCTGCTGCGCGCCGTGCTGGCCGACCGGCCGCGCGATGTCGGGCTGATGCTCGGCCTGGCGCACCTGCACGCCCGCGCCGGCGACCACGACACCGCCCTGGCGGTCTGCCGCACGGCGGTCGAGACGGCGCCGCAGAACGGCCACGCCCACGCCGCGCTGGCCTGCAACCTCGCCCAGGCCGGCTGCTACGCGGCGGCGCTGACGGTGGCCAGCACCGCCGTGGCGCTCGATCCCCGCCAGACCGAAGCATGGCTGGCCCGCGGCGTGGCGCTGCGCGCCCTGGGCCAGCCGGCCGAGGCGGTGGCGGCGCTGGAACATGCCCATGCACTCGCCCCCGGCCACCCCGCGGTGCTCCTGGCGCTGGGCAATGCGCGCGCCGATTGCGGCCATGCCGGCATGGCGGAAGGGCTGCTGCGCCAGGCCGCGGCCCAAGCTGCGTCCCAGGGGGCGGGCGGCGACCTGCCGGCAACCTATGCCAGCTTGGCCGCCGTGCTCACCGCCGAGGGCTTCCTACCCGAAGCCATCGCCGCGGCCGACGCCGCCATCGCCGCCGACCCCGGTTTCGCGCCAGCCTGGTGGAACCGCGCCATCGCCCGTCTGCTGGCCGGCGACCTCGCGGGCGGCTTCGCCGACGCCGAATGGCGCAAGCGCCACCCCCGCTTCGCCGCCGATTTCGCTGGCCTCACCGCCCCGGAATGGGATGGCGGCCCCCTGGCCGGCCGCCACCTTTTGGTCCATGCCGGCCAGGGCATGGGCGACACCATCCAGTTCGCCCGCTACCTGCCCGCCCTGGCCGGCGCCGGGGCGCGGGTCACCCTGGCCTGCGCCGGCGCCCTGGTGCCGCTGCTGTCGCAAATCGAGGGCGTCACCGTGGTCCGCCGCGCCGACGGCCTGCCGCCGCATGATTGCTGGGTCGACCAGATGAGCCTGCCGCACCATCTCGGCGCGGCACCCATCCCCAGCGCCGACGGCTACCTCACCGCCGGCCAGCGCCGCGCGATCGGGCCGGGCCTGCATATTGGCCTAGTCTGGGCCGGCAACCCCGGCCACGGCAACGACCGCAACCGCTCGCTGCCGCGCGGCGAGGTGGCGGCGCTGCTGCGGCCGCTGCGCCGCGCCGCCGCCGCCGTGCCGCGGCTACGCCTGGTCGGCCTACAGGTCGGCCCGCGCGCCGGCGAGTTGGCCGACCTGCCGGACCTTTCCGCCAGCCTGTCCGACTTCGCTGACACCGCCGCCCTGGTCGCAACACTCGACCTGGTGATCACGGTCGATACCGCGGTCGCCCACCTCGCCGGCGCACTCGGTCGGCCGGTCTGGCTGATGCTGCCCCACGCGCCCGATTGGCGCTGGCAGCTCGGCCGGGCCGATTCGCCCTGGTACGCCTCCATGCGCCTGTTCCGCCAGCCCGAGCCGGGCGACTGGAATGCCGTCATCCGCGCCGTCGCCGCCGCGCTGCGCGTGCGCTATGTCGCGCGCGACACCCAGGATGCGGCGAGCATCCCGCCGGTTGCCGCCGCCGCCGTCAGCACGCTGCCCCATGCCATGTCGGCCAGCGACACCGGCACCGACCAGCCGCGCAGCGTGGCCAGGTTCGTCAGGCCGTAGGTGCCATAGGCGAACAGCCCCAGCAACGCGCCCAGCCATAGCGACGTCGTCCAGTCCTGCGCCCGCAGCCCGGGCAGCACCGCGAACACCACGACGCCGAGCAGATACAACAGGTAGAACGGCACCGCCGCCGCCAGGTTCGGGCGGTCGAGCATCAGATGGCCGATGCCCGGGCGGTACAGCCGGTCCACCATGGCGGTCAGCCACATCGCATCGAGCACCAGGAACACCAGCGCCGTCGCGCCATACGCCGTCACGTAGATCGGCATCGTCGTTCCCCGTCCTTCTCGATCCTCAGGTCGTGCGGGCCGCCGGCATTGCAACCTGCCGACTTGCCTTTGCCACACGCCTGCGGCTGGATGCCGGCACGGAGGGAACGCCCATGGATGACCGGCCGGTAATGCAGCGCTTGGCCTTTGCGGCGCGGCCAGAAGCGGAGATGGCGGCCCGCGCGGCGGATTTCCTGGCGTTGATGGCCAGCCGGCGCAGCGTGCGCGACTTCTCCGACCAGCCGGTACCGATGGCGGTGATCGAGGCGGCAATCCGCACCGCCGGGCGCGCGCCCTCGGGCGCCAACCAGCAGCCCTGGCACTTCGCCGTGATCACCGACCCTACAAGCAAGCGCCGCCTGCGCCAACTGGCCGAGCGCGAGGAATTCGAATTCTACCATGGCGGCCGCGCGCCTGGGGAATGGCTCGACGCGCTGGCGCCGCTGGGGACCAACGCGAGCAAGCCGTTCCTTCAGGTGGCGCCGGTGCTGATCGCCATCTTCGCCCAGCGGCACGGCGTGGCGCCCGACGGCAGCCCGATCAAGCACTACTATGTGCCCGAGAGCGTTGGCATCGCCACCGGCTTCCTGATCGCCGCCCTGCACCAGGCGGGGTTGGCAACGCTGACCCACACCCCGGCGCCGATGAATTTCCTTAACGAACTCTGCGGCCGCCCGGCGCACGAGAAACCGTCGATCCTGTTGGTGGTCGGCTACCCCGCCGCGGGCTGCGAAGTGCCGGTGGCCGGCGGCATCAAGAAGCCGCTCGACGAGATTGCGAGCTTTCTCTAGGTGCGTCTGGCCGGCCCCGCGGCGATTGCTGCCGGCGCGCTGCTGCTGGTCTGGCCGGCGCTGCTGAACGGGTTTCCGCTGGTGTTCAGCGACACCCATGCCTTCCTGGTGCAGGGGGGCGAGCCGCAGATGGTGTGGGACAAGCCGTTCGTGTACGGGCCGTTCCTGCGGCTGCTGCACGCCCGCACCACGCTGTGGCTGCCGCTGGCGGCGCAGGGGCTGATCGTCTCCCATATCCTGTGGCTGTGCCGGGCGGCGTTTGCGCCACCGTCGTGGCGCTTCCATCTGGGGCTGTGCGGCGCGCTCGCGCTGGGCTCGGCGGCACCGTGGTTCGCGGCATTGCTGATGCCGGACATCCTGGCGCCGGTGGCGGTGTTGGCGCTGTTCCTGTTGGCGTTCTCTCCCACTGTGTCGCGTCGCCAAAATGTGTGGTTGGTGGTGCTGGCGGCATGGGCGATTGGCAGCCACCTGTCCTACCTGCCGCTTGCCGCCGTGGTGACGGCGATGGCGCTGGTGCAAGGCGGGCGGCGGCTGGTCGCGGCGCCGCTGGCGCTGGCGCTGGGGGTGCTGGTCGCCAGCAACGCCATCGGCCACGGCCGGGCGGGGCTGTCGCCGTACGGGTCGGTGTTCGCGCTGGCCCGGCTGGTCACCGACGGGCCGGCGCAGACGGTGCTGGCGCGCGCATGCCCGCAAGCTGGCTGGCGCATGTGCGACTGGCAGGGGCGCTTTCCGGCCGATAGCGACCTGTTCCTGTGGGACGGCCAGGGCCCGGTGTGGTCGACTCCCGGCGGGCCGATGGCGCTGGCGCCTGAAGCCTCGGCGATCGTGCGGGCCACGCTGCTGGGCGAACCGTTGGCCGTGCTGCGCAGCGCGCTGGGCAATGCCGCCGAGCAGCTGGTGCGGGTGCGGCTGGGCGATACGTTGGGCAGTGACTGGCTGGAGACGTCTATTACCGGCAGTTTCCGGGCGTATTTTCCGGCAGCCGAGATGGCGCGGTTTCGGGCCGGTTTGCAGATGGCCGATCGGCTGCGGGCGATCGCCGCGCCGTTCAACCCGCCGCATATTGCGCTGTTGCTGGCCGGTGCCGGCGCCAGCCTGGTGATCGCCTGGCGTCGGCGTGGCCGGATGGAGGGCGTTCTCGCGCTGCTGGTACTGGCCGCCGTGCTGACCAACGCGGCGGCATCAGGGGCGCTGTCGCGGCCGCATGACCGGTACCAGGCGCGCATCGCCTGGCTGGTGCTGTTGCCGCCGGTGCTTATGCTTCGGGCGGCTCGCCCTGGACCGGGGCTACCCCACAGGCGATCATCAGTGCCGTGACTTCGACGATGGCCGCCTCGGCGGCGGCCGGATCGTTGCCCTTGGCGACGATGGCCACGCCGTTGCCGCTGGGCCGGTAGTACGGGTAGCTGCCCAGGTCGAGGTCGGGGAATTTCGCCTGGATCGCGCGCAGCCCCTCGGCGATCACGCCTTCGGCCAGGCGCAGGGCATAGACGCTGCGCGCCACGATCGGCGGGCCGCCGGCCAGGGTGGGGCGAGGGTGCGGAACATCGACTGCATGATGCGCGGCACGCCGGCCATGACGTGGACGTTGCCGATGGAGAATCCGGGGGCCACCGAGATCTCGTTGTCGATCAGGCTGGCACCGCGCGGCATGGTGGCCATGCGCTGGCGGGCGGCGTTGAATTCGCCGGGCTTGTAGCTGGCTTCCATGCGCGCCCAGGCCACGGGATGGGCCTCCCACGGCACGCCGAAGGCTTCGCTGATGCATTCGCTGGTGATGTCGTCGTGCGTCGGGCCGATGCCGCCGGTGGTGAAGACGTGGTCGAAGCGGGCGCGGCATTCGTTGACCGTGGCGATGATGGTTTCGGCCACATCGGGAATGACGCGGACCTCGCGCAGCGGGATGCCGATTTCGCCCAGGCCGAGGGCGAGGAAGCGGATATTGGCATCCTGGGTGCGGCCGGAGAGCACCTCGTTGCCGATCACCAGCAGGCAGGCGGTGGGGTTCTGTTTCGTTGTCATGGACGCACCCTACAGGAAATCGCGCAGCAGCGGCACCAGCGGCCGGTCGGCCTCCGGCATGGGGTACTCCGCCAGCCGGTCCTTGTGCACCCAGGCCAGCGCCTGCCCTTCCTGACCGTGCGGGGTGCCCTGCCAGCGGCGGCAGACGTAGAGCGGCATGAGCAGGTGGAAGCGGTCATAGGCGTGGCTGGCGAAGAACAGCGGGGCGAGGCAGGCGGTGGCGACGTCGATGCCCAGCTCCTCCTTCAATTCGCGGATCAGGGCGGCTTCGGGGGTTTCGCCGGCAATGAGCTTTCCGCCGGGGAATTCCCACAGCCCGGCCATCGTCTTGCCCTCGGGCCGGCGGGCGAGCAGCACGCGGCCGTCGAGGTCGACCAGGGCGCAGGCGGCGACGATGAGGATGGGCTTTGCCACCCCCTCCTGCCGTTCGGGGGCGGCATGGCCGAACAGATCGTCGCGCGTGGCCTCGAAGCGCAGCACGCGGTGCTCGCCGCCGCGGGCCTGGAAGGTTTCCATGCCCTCGCCGACATGGCGGAAGCCGATGCGGCGCAGCACGGCAATCGAGCCCGGGTTGTCGGTGGCGACCGTGGCTTCCAGCCGGGTGAGGTCGAGATTGGCCATGCCCCAGCGCGCCAGCCGCCCGGCGGCCTCGCTGGCCACGCCATGGCCCCAGTAGCGCCGGCCGACCCAATAGCCGAGCCGCGCGGTGCGGGCGGCGGGGTCGATGCGCAGGCCGGCGCCGCCGATGACGACCTCCTTTTCAGCTTCGTGGCCGGTGATGGCGACGTGATAGGCGCGGCCGTCGGCGATGGAGGCGCGGGTGGAGGTGATCCAGTCGTCGGCCAGGTCGCGCGAGTAGGGGTACGGCACCGCAGCCAGGGCGCGGCACACCTCCCAATCATTGATCAGGCGGTGCAGGTCGGCGGCATCCTCGGCGCGGAAGGGGCGCAGGGTCAGGCGCTCGGTGCTCAGCGGAGCGAAGCCGGGCGGGAGGGTGTCAGTCATGGTTGGGCCGGTACGGCATGCGGGAGCAAGTGCCCAAATGTGGCACGCGCCGCAAGGGGGCACGCGGGATGGTGCATCAATTATCATTACGATATCGTAACATAATAAACACACTGATGCGACTAGAGCCAGGTGGATTTTTTGCGCCAAGCCCGCGCTGCACGAAGGATATTGGCAGGGATGGGACGATCGGGCGTGCCGGTCGGCGAAGGCGGAGAGGCCGGCGGCACCGCAGCGGGCCGGGGGCGCGGCCGGCGCGGGCGCTGCGGCAGGCGCAGTTTTTCCGGCGGGTCAAGACCGAGCATGTGGCAGAGCGGCCTGAGAATGCGGCCGGCCTGGGGTGCTGCGGCAAGAAAATCGGCAAGGTCGGGGCGAGCCAGAAAATGGTTGAGCTGGCTGGCAAAGCCGCACACTTCATGGCGGTTGCCGGCAAGCCAGGCGCGGCCGGTGGGGAAATAAGGCCGCGGGCGCGGCGTAGATGCCCGGCCAGCACGCGAAGGCCGCGAAAGCGGCAAAGTGGCGGATTGCCAGCGCGCGAAAAGGGCCGCGAACCGCGCGGCGGCGCGGCCGATGCGATACCAGGCAAGAGTCAGCTCCGCCTGGCGCACGCGGTCGCGCACCGCATAGACGGCAACGGCGGCGCGAAGCCCGGCAATGATGCTGGCGAATAGGGTGGGAATGATTGACATTTGAGTTATTATACATCGCAATTTCGACCGCTGCAAGGGAATGTGGGCGGGAGGAAGGATGGCAGGGAAGAATGTTCTTTTTTGAAAAAAAGAACCAAAAAACTTTTATCCATAAGAAATGTAAGGGTCTAGATTCCGTAATTCTTATGGATAAAAGTCTTTTTGCTTCTTTTTCTACAGAAAAAGAAGACTTCCTTTCTGCTTAACTCTTCACGCTTTAGGCTTTCCCGATATCCTTGACCATTTCCAGGACGTAGTCGCGATACCCCTGGCGGCGGTAGGCGCGTTCGGCGTCGTGGTTGCCGTGGACGACGCCGAGGACGATGCGTTTCATGCCGCGGGCGATGGCCAGGCGTTCGGCTTCGGCCATCAGGGTGGTGCCGATGCCTTGGCCGCGCAGCGCGGCGCGGACGTAGAGGTCGGCGATGAGGGCGTGGTCGCGCATGTCTTCGCGGATGTAGGGGCCCATGCGTTCGAAGGTAAGGACGAGGTGGCCGACGATGGCGCCGTCGAACTCGGCGACCAGGATGGTGCCGCCGTTCTCGCTGGCGCGTTCGACCAGGCGGTCCATGGCGGTGATGGCGCCGGCGCGGGTGAGTTGGCGGTCGCCGACGAGGTGGTTTTCGAACAGGTTCAGGCCCTGTTCCTGTTCGTCGAGTGCGATGCGGTCGCCCGCTTGGGCGGGGCGGATGATGAGGGGCAGGGGGTTAGCTCCGGTAGCTGCCGTTGATGTCGATGTAGCCGTGGGTGAGGTCGCAGGTCCAGACGGTGGCTTTGCCTTTTCCCAGGCCGATGTCGACGGCGATGTCGACTTCCAGGCCCTTCATGTGGGCGACGACGGGGGTTTCGTCGTAGCCGGGGATGACGGCGCCGTCTTTTGCCATCCAGGTGCCGCCGACGCCGACGGAGAGGCGGTCGCGGTCGGCGGGTTCACCGGCCTTGCCGACGGCCATGACGATGCGGCCCCAGTTGGCGTCTTCGCCGGCGATGGCGGTTTTCACCAGGGGGGAGTTGGCGATGGCCATGCCGATGCGCTTGGCGGATTTGGCGGTGACGGCGCCGGTGACGTCGATGCGGATGAGTTTCTGGGCACCTTCGCCGTCGCGGGTGACGAGGAGGGCGAGGTCGAGCAGGACTTCGTGCAGCGCGCGTTGGAAGTCTTTGAGCTTCGCGGCGGCTTCGGCCTTGGGGTGCTTGGTGGCGCCGGTGGCGAAGACCATGACGGTGTCGGAGGTGGAGGTGTCGCTATCGACGGTGGTGCAGTTGAAGGTCGATCCGACGCCTTTGGACAGCATGGCCTGGAGCAGGTCGGCGGGGATTTTGGCGTCGGTGAAGATGAAGCAGAGCATCGTGGCCATGTCCGGCGCGATCATGCCGCTGCCCTTGGCGATGCCGTTGATGCGGACCTGGACGCCGCCGATGGTGGCGGTGCGGGTGACCGCCTTGGGGAAGGTGTCGGTGGTCATGATGCCGCGGGCGGCGGCTTCCCAGCCGTCGGCGGTGAGGGATTCGTGCAGTTTCGGCAGGGCGGCGGTGAGCTTGGCGTGCGGCAGGACCTCGCCGATGACGCCGGTGGAGGCGAGGAAGACCTGTTTGGCGGGGCAGCCGACGAGCTTGGCGGCAGCGGCGGCGCTGGCCTTGGTGGTTTCGACGCCTGCCATGCCGGTGAAGACGTTGGCGTTGCCGGCGTTGATGACCACGGCGCGCGCGCGGCCGCCCTTCATGGCGTCGCGGCACCAGTCGATCGGGGCGCCGGGGCATTTGTTGGTGGTGAAGACCGCGGCCACGGTGGTGCCGGCGTCCATCTCCGCCATCACCAAGTCGGTGCGCCCAGTGGTGTAGCGGATGCCGGCGACGGCTGCGCCGAGGCGGACCCCGGGGAGCGGCGGGAGGACGGGCATCGGCAGAGCTAGCGGCGAGATGGCGATGGCCATGGTTGGTTCTCTCCCTCGGGCGGTCGTTTTGGCGTTCTAGCAGGTAGGGAGGGAAAGCCAAGGCGAGGGCTTCGCCCTCGACCCGGCAGGGTTCGGAGCGCGCCTTCGCGCGACGGGCCGAGCCCCCTGCACCCTCATCCGTTTCGCCTTCGGCGAGAGGGGCCGACGAGGCTGTCCGAACCGCTCCATTGGCCCCTCTCGCCGAAGGCGAAAAACGAAAGGAGTCCAGAGGCCCTGCCTCTGGTGGGGTCCAGGGGCAAAGCCCTTGGCCTTGCCTTACCTTCTAGCCGGTGGCGCCGGTGGCGGCTGGGCGTCGTCGGTGGCACGGCGGGCGGTGCCGTCCATGTTGAATTTCTCCACGGCCAGGCCGATTCGGGCTTGTTGGAGCAGTTTTTCGACGCCTTCCTGGATGGTTTTGGTGCGCAGGGCTTCGTAGGCCTCTTCGAAAGCGGGGGCGGGGGCGCTGCGGCGGGCTTCGGTGCGGATGACGTGCCAGCCGAACTGGGTTTTCACTGGGGTTTCGGTGATTTGCCCGGGTTTGAGGGCGAAGGCGGCGGCGGCGAATTCGGGCACCATGTCGGTTTTTTTGAAAAAGCCGAGGTCGCCGTCGCCGGAGGCTTTGTCGCTGCTGCGGGCCTTGGCGATGGTGGCGAAGTCGGCGCCTTTCTTCAGTTCGGCGATGACGGCACGGGCGTCGGCTTCGGTGGCCAGCAGGATGTGGCGGGCGTTCACCTCCTCCTCGCCGGCCTTGCCGGCCAGTTCGCGGTCGTAGCGGGCGCGCAGTTCGGTTTCGCTGACCAGCGGGCCGACGTCGCGGCTGATGAGTGCGGTTTGCAGGGCCTGGTCCTGGGCGCGGGCGATTTGGCGGGCGACGGCGGGCTCGCGGTCGAGGCCGCGTTTGCGGGCCAGTTCGACGATGGCGGCGCGGTCGATCAGCTGGTCGAGCAGCATGGGGTGGAGCATGGCTGGCGGCATTGCGCGCATTTCGGCCGGCAGGCCCTGGGCGGCCTCGGCGAGGTCGCTGAGGCGGATATCGGCGCCGTTCACGCGGGCCACCACCGGGTCGGCCGCGGCGGCGGGCGGTGCGGCGGCCACTGGCGCGGCCACTGGGGCGGCCACTGGGGCGGGCACTGGGGCGGGCGCGGGCGCCTGGGCGTTTGCCTGGGGGGTGGCCAGCCATGCCACCAGCGCCAGAGCGACAGCAAGCGAGGGCGGCAGGCGGGGCGGCGGAGCGGGCAGCTTCATGGGCGCGGGTCCTTGACAGTGCGGCGGATCATGGCCGAGGTGGTGGATCGGGACAAGCAAGTGGCGATGACGCTGAGCTGCTTGTGATCGGGTGGTCGTTGACCCCGCCCCGCCTCGGTCTTATCTGACGCCTTTGTCCGTTCGGCGTACGTCGCGCGGAGGCTGTTGCGTGTCCCGCAGGGGTATTCATGTTCGCCACCATCGCCCGCGCCATATTCGGCAACGCCAATGACCGCTCGCTGAAGGGATATCAGCGGCGGGTGCCGCAGATCAACGCGTTGGAACCGGGCCTCAAGTCGCTCAGCGATGCGGAGCTGGCCGGCAAGACCGCGGCGTTCCGGGCGCAGCTGGCACAGGGGACGAAGCTGGACGACCTGTTGGCGGAGGCGTTCGCGGTGGTGCGCGAGGCTTCGGTGCGGGTGCTGGGGATGCGGCATTTCGACGTGCAGATGATCGGCGGGATGGTGCTGCACGACGGCAAGATTGCCGAGATGAAGACGGGCGAGGGCAAGACGCTGGTGGCGACGCTGCCGGTATATTTGAACGCGCTGGCGGCCAAGGGGGTGCATGTCGTTACGGTAAACGACTATCTGGCGGCGCGCGACGCGGAGTGGATGGGGGCGGTGTATTCGTTCCTGGGGCTGACCACCGGGGTGATTGTGCACGGCATTGGCGAGGACGAGCGCCGGGCCGCCTATGCCGCCGATATCACCTATGGCACGAACAACGAGTTCGGCTTCGACTATTTGCGCGATAATATGAAATACCGGCTTGAGGATATGGTGCAGCGCGAGTTCGCGTATGGCATTGTCGACGAGGTGGACAGTATTCTGATTGACGAGGCGCGCACGCCGCTGATTATTTCGGGGCCGGCGGAGGACAGCTCGGATCTGTATCGCAGCGTGAACGCGGTGATGGCGGAGTTCGTGAAGGACGCCGCGCAGTACGAGAAAGATGAGAAGTTCCGCACGGTCAACATGACCGAGCCGGGCAGCGAGGCGCTGGAGGAGATGCTGCGCCAGGCCGGCATCATGAGCGAGGGAAATCTGTACGACACGTTCAACGTGTCGGTGCTACACCACTCCCAGCAATCGCTGCGCGCGCATGCGCTGTTTTCGCGGGACGTGGACTACATCGTGCGGCAGGACAAGGTGGTGATCATCGACGAGTTCACCGGGCGCATGATGGAGGGACGGCGCTATTCCGAGGGGCTGCACCAGGCGCTTGAGGCCAAGGAATTCGTGACCATCCAGGCCGAGAACCAGACGTTGGCCTCGATCACCTTCCAGAACTATTTCCGGCTGTATCCCAAGCTTTCGGGCATGACGGGCACGGCGCTGACCGAGGCCGATGAGCTGGCCGAGATTTACAAGCTGGATGTGATCGACATTCCAACCAACGTGGTTGTGGTGCGCAAGGATAACGACGACGAGGTGTATCGCTCGGCGTTGGAGAAATACGAGGCGGTGGCGGGGCTGATCGACGAGGCGCGGATGCGCGGGCAGCCGGTGCTGGTGGGCACGGTCAGCATCGAGAAGTCCGAGACACTGGCGGCGTTGCTGCAGAAGAAGAAAATTCCGCACCAGGTGCTGAACGCGCGTTTCCATGAACAGGAGGCGCAGATCATCTCCCAGGCCGGGGCGCCGGGGGCGGTGATGATTGCCACCAACATGGCCGGGCGCGGCACCGACATCAAGCTGGGCGGCAATGTCGATATGCGGTTGCGCATTGAGCTGGCCGGCATCGACGACGAGGATGCGCGTGCGGCGCGGGATGCCGCCATTCGTGCCGAGGTTGTCGCCAACCACGACGTGGTGAAGGGCGCCGGCGGGCTGCTGGTGATCGGCACCGAGCGGCACGAAAGCCGGCGTATCGACAACCAGCTGCGCGGCCGGTCGGGGCGGCAGGGCGACCCCGGTGGCAGCCGGTTCTTCCTGTCGCTGGAAGACGACCTGATGCGGATCTTCGGCAGCGACCGCATGGGCGGGATGCTGCAGAAGCTGGGGCTGAAGGACGGCGAGGCGATTGTTCATCCGTGGATCAACAAGGCGCTGGAGAAGGCGCAGAAGAAGGTCGAGGCGCGCAACTTCGACACCCGCAAGAACGTGCTGCGCTACGACGACGTGATGAACAACCAGCGCCGCGAAGTGTATGCCCAGCGCCGCGAGTTCATGCGCGCCGAGGATGTCAGCGAGACCATCGGCGACATGCGTGCCGAGGTGATCGGGGCAATGGTGGCGCTGCGTATTCCGGAAAAGGCCTATGCCGAACAGTGGCAGTCGGCCGAGCTGGCGAGCGATGTTGCGCGGGTGTTCGGGCTCGACCTGCCGGTGGTGGAGTGGGCGCGCGAGGAAGGCATCGACGAGACGCAGATCCGCGAACGCGTGGAACGCGCGGCCGGAGAGCTGATGGCGGCGAAGGCTGCGAATTTCGGGCCGGACACCATGCGGTTCGTGGAGAAGAGCCTGTTGCTGCAGCTGCTCGACCGGGTGTGGAAGGAGCATCTGCTGGCGCTGGACCACCTTCGCCAGGGCATCGGGCTGCGTGCCTATGGCCAGCGCGATCCGCTGAACGAATACAAGGCCGAAGCCTTCACCCTGTTCAATGCGATGCTGGACGAGCTGAAGGAGCAGGTGACGAGCTTCCTGGCGCGCGTCGACCTGACGCCCGAACCGCCGGCGCCGGTGTTCCAGACATACCAGGAAAGCCACCCCGACCCGGCGGCGCCGCCGGCCGATGGCTACGAATCCGGCGTGGAGCCCGTGCCCACGCGCGTCATCGCCGGGCCGCTGCGCGCCAGCGCCGTGGACCCTGCCGACCCCGCCACCTGGGCCGCGACGCCGCGCAATGCGCCCTGCCCCTGTGGCAGCGGCAAGAAGTTCAAGCACTGCCACGGGCGGACCATGTAGCGCCGGGCGGCGTGGCGAATGACGCTCAGGCACACAAGGCCAGGGTTTTGCCCTGGACCCACCAGGGGCCGAGCGCGCCTTAGCGCGACGGGCCGAGCCCCTGGACCTCATCAAATGGAATATAGACGGTTTCCGAAGGCCGCCGATCTTCGGAAGCGATTGCAAAATCCGATACTTAAGGTCCAGGGGCTTGGCCCCAGAGGCACGAAGATAAGGGAGGCTGGGCTCTGCCCAGACCCGCCAGGGGCCAAGCCCCTGGACCTTTCTTTCGAAGAAAAACCAGAAATTCCAATAGGTTGATAATTCTGGAACGCCACGAGTTCGCTTTGCTTCGCCAGCAGCCCGAGATTGATACACGTCTTCGATTGATGGCAGCGGGCACGGCCATTCAAGGTAATGGGATCAAAGGGTCTCTGACCCTTTGCGGGTAGCGGGGCTGTCAGTGGCGCACGTAATTTCCCCAGATCGGGCGGTTGAAAATTCCCCACTTCATTGCGTCAAGCGTTTGACGTAGTCGATGTGGGTCTATGCCCGGCAGTAGCCCACCCTTCCTCCGGCGGTCCGGGGGAGAACAGGGGTGGTCAGACTTGGGGAGCTTGTCGTGATCCTGGATCTGCATCGGCAGGGCTTGAGCCTGTCTTCCATCGCTCGGCAGACGGGGTTGGACCGCAAGACCATCCGCCGCTACGTCGAGCGAGGCCTCGATCCGCCAGCCTATCAACCGCGGCCATCCCGCGCCAACAAGGTCGCCCCGTTTCAAGCATATCTGCGGGAGCGCGTGGCCACCTACCCCGAACTGACGGCCAGCCGGCTCCACCGCGAGGTGCGCGATCTCGAATATGATGGCGGCTATACCATGGTCAAAGTCTTCCTCCGGAGCATCCGGCCAGGCTCGTCCACGAGGTTCGAGGTGCGGTTCGAGACGCCGCCCGGCCGACAGGGGCAGGTCGACTTCGCCCATTTCCGCACTGAGTTCAC
>JBBQOT010000009.1:0-15788 GCA_038331165.1 Acetobacterales bacterium | reverse complement strand
CCGCCTCAGCGGCGAACGGGCGCTGCCGCCGGGCGCGATTGGCGCGGTGCTGCGGCCGGCGCCTCCGGGCATTCCTTCACATTGAAGGGCTGGGAGATCGTGCGACTGGCGGCCAGTGTCGCGACCTGCGTCGGCGCCTTGATCGCCGCCGCATCGGCATACAGCGCCTGGCCATCGCGGCAGAAGCGGTCATTGTCGATGATGCGCCGGCGCGACTGGGCATTGGCCAGGTTGGTGATGTATTCGTCGTGCTCGGTCTGCCCACGCCTGCCATAGTGGCGCGCGAAGTAGCTGCTCAGCGCCTTCTCCTGCGGCAACAGAGCGGCGCGGTTGGCGGTGATGAAGGCGTTGTATTTCTCGCTGGAATCGCAGGCGAGTGCCGTCACCATCAGTCGGCTTTTCAGCGCCGCCACCTGGAACGCCGTCTTTTCCACCGGCCGGGCGCAGAACGGCGCATCGGCCACCGGCTCCTCGGCCACCACGGGGGGTTCTGCCGGCGGCGCGGGCGGCGGCGGCGCGCACTGGGTCAATCCAAGGACGAGAAAACAGGCAAGTGCGGGGCGCATCGATCACTCCAATGCAGGGCTCGTGACTTTGACAGCGCCACCCAACGGGCGCGCCGCGGCCTGCATACAGGGGCCGCCGTAGCCGCGACAACAGTCGATGGTGGCCGCAACCGCCGGATGGCCCGCACGATGCCGTCAGGGCAGACTGCATCCGCCATCGCAGCACAAGGACGCACCGCCATGAGCACGCTCGACGACACACGCTGGAACCTGGTGGCCAACCGCGTGCCCGCCGACTTTCTCTATGGCGTCGCCACAATGGGGATCTTCTGTCGCCCCGGCTGCCCCTCGCCGCGGCCACGGCGCGCCAACGTGCGCTTCTTCGCCGCCGCCGCCGAGGCCGAGGCCGCGGGGTTTCGCGCCTGTCGCCGCTGCGACCCCAAGGGCGAGCGCGCGGCGATCGCGCGCGCCGTGGTGCAGGACGCCTGCGCCACCATCGAAGCGGAGGAGGGCATTCCCTCGCTGGAAACCCTGGCCAAGCGCGCCGGCTATTCCCGTTTCCACTTCCTGCGCATGTTCCGCGACCACACCGGCGTCACCCCGCGCAGCTATGCCGAGGGGGTGCGCGCCCGGCGATTGCAAGCGGCACTTTCGCACGGCATCCGCGTGGCCGACGCGATCCAGCAAGCCGGCTTCGGCTCCGAATCCCGCGTCTATGAAGACACCGGCAAGTTGCTGGGCATGACCCCCGGCGCCCTGCGGCGCGGCGGTGCCGGCGAGGTCATCCGCACTGCCTTTGCCGACTGCCCGTTCGGCCGGCTGCTGGTTGGCGCCACCGATACTGGTGTGTGTTTCCTCGGCTTCGCCGAGCCCGACGACGCGCTGCTGGGCGACCTGCGCCGCCGCTTTCCGCACGCCACGGTGCTGGCCGACGACACCGGGCTGACCGAAGTGCTGGGCGCCGTGCTCGACTTCATCGCCGAACCGCGCGAGGCGCTGTCCCTGCCGCTCGACCTGCGCGGCACCGCGTTCCAGGTGCGGGTGTGGGAGGCGCTGCGCCGCATTCCGCCGGGCGAAACCCGCACCTATGGCGAGTTGGCCGAGATGATCGGCGCCCCCCGGGCAATCCGCGCCGTCGCCCGCTCCTGCGCCACCAACCCGGTGTCGCTGGCGGTGCCGTGTCATCGCGTGATCGGCCGCGACGGCGACCTGACCGGCTATCGCTGGGGCGTGCCGCGCAAGCGCGACCTGCTGGCACGGGAACGGGCGGCCGCCGGGTGATCCGGTGCCGCCACGAAAAAGGGCGGTGGCTTTTGCCACCGCCCCAAATCTACAATACCGACGTGACTTGAGTTTTAGCCGCGGCGGCGACGGAATGCACCCAGGCCAAGCATGCCCGCACCAATCAGCGCGATCGAGGTCGGCTCCGGCGTCGTCACTGCGCGCTCCAGAGCGCTCAGGCTTGCCGAATAGGACGAAGTCGGTGTCCCCGCGCAAATAAGTCCATTCACCGAGGTGCACGAACCATTGGCCGTGAAGTTACCAGAGAACGCGGTCGCATCGAATAAATTCAGGCTATCCGAAATTTCGCCCGATGCATTGAAAGACACCGAGTCGCTCAGAAGCTCCCCGCCCGTCACGAACGCGGTACGAACAACGGTGGTTGCACTCTGCAGATTGATCGTGAAGGTGTCCCCCCCAGTCGTGAAGGTGAACATCGTCGACGGCAGCCCCGTGATATTGAAATTGGGGATTGTCGTCGCGCACGACAACCCGCATCCAGTGAACGAGCCGGTGCCACCACCGGCGCTCGCGCTAGACGCCACGAAGCTATTCAGCAGGCTTACGATCGACCCGCTCGCAGCCGGAACCGTCAGTGAGTTTCCGCTAATAGAGATCGAACCAGACATGAAGGGAAGAGCTTCAGCCTGCGGTATGGTGGCCATAAGCCCCAACATCCCAGCGGCAGCAATCAGACCCTTGGTAAAAATTTTCATTTGCGCCTCTTCTAACCATGAACATCAGCTTCCCGTGGAGTGTAGCAAACGGCGTGCCACGCGAGGGAGCGATGGGATTTCAACGACATACCCCACGTCATCCGGGACGGTGAAAGCAGTCTGTAAAAATTACTGACTCCGGTTTGGCCGTTGAAATCGCAGTGCCGCTCAGCACGCCCGATGGGTAACTGCGCGATACCAGATCATCGCATTGATTGTAATACGTTTATTCTCGCTCGGGCGAGGGCTGACGGTATCAATTGGGGCGCCGCCAACCGACCGGCGTGTAAAAAAACCCGACAGCGCCCGTGCCGCTCGGCGGCGCCAGGGCATATTCCGGCAATGCGGCATCGGCTCATCGGGGAAAATTTCCGCCATACAGCGAACAGGACCGCATCCAGCCGGCCCGCAAACCCGCGAGGCGGCCGCCAAAGGTGCTGCCATAATACCAACCACCGTTTGGAGTGACCCATGGCCGGGCAAGGCCAGGGCTTTGCCCTGGACCTCATGCTATTGAAATAAAATGGGTTTCCAAAGGCCGCCGGCCTTTGGCGGGTCCAGGGCAGAGCCTTGGCCTTGCCTTTCTGGATCGGTCAATCACTAGGATGGTTGGTATAATAGCGCAGCTCGCTCGCACGCCCACGCACCAGGCCGAGCAACAGCCCGCCCAGCGGCCGCAGCAGCAACGTGGCCACCGCCGCCAGCCCGAAGCGATGCTTGCCCAGCATCAAACCGTACCCCAGCCCGCCACCGGGCGCCGCCGCGGCCCCGCTCAACAGGCCGAGCGCCGGATCGGCGGCAAAAGCGGCATCCACCGCCGCCAGCACGCCGGGCGGATAAGTGCAGTCGTCATCCGGAAAACCGACGATCGCGCCCTGGCAATATGGCAATCCGAGGTTGCGGGCATGCGACACACCACGCCTCGCCGAACGCAGGTGGCGGATCGGCATCGCGGCGCCATGGTGGGCCAGCAACGCGTCCAGCCGCGAGTCGCCATTCTGGTCGAGCACGATCACCTCGAAGGCAGGCCCCACCTGCGCTGCCAGCGAGGCCAGCAGCGCACCCAGTTCCGCCACCCGCCCCAGCGTCGCCACCACCAGCGAAAAGCGCGGGGTCATCCCCGGCCGGCCATCGCCGCATCGACCGCCGCGCGCAGCCGGTCGCGGAACAGCGCCGGGGTGAACCGCAGCGCCGCGGCGCGGCAGGCTTCGGCGGCGATCGGCGCCGCCTCGAACCGCGCCACCGCATCGATGATGGCGGCCGGGCTCTGCGCATCGAACAACACCCCGCTGCCCTCGGCCACGATATCCCGCGCGCCGCCACGCCCGAACGCGATCACCGGCGTGCCACAGGCCAGCGCCTCGGCCAGCACGATGCCGAAATCCTCCTCGCCGGCGAACACGAAGGCGCGTGCCGCGCGCATCAACCCCACCAGCTCCGCCTGCGGCACCTCCGCGCGGAATGCGATGTTCGCCGCCCCGGCTGCCGCCGCGCGCACCCGCCCATGCGCCGGCCCGTCGCCCACGATCAACAATTTACGGTCGGGCATGGCGGCAAACGCCGCGGCGATCAGGTCCACCCGCTTGTAGGCAACATGGCGCGAGGCCACCAGATACGTGGCCCCCCGCACCCCGCCCGGCGTGAACACATCGGTATTTACCGGCGGCGGGAGCACCAGTGCCGCGCGCCGATAGGTCTTGAGGATGCGCCGGGCGATGTAGCTGGAATTGGTCAGGAACCGGTCCACCCCATTGGCCGTGCCCAAATCCCAGCGCCGCAGCCGCGCCAGCAGCAGCCGCGCATAGATGCCGCGCACCCCCCGATCCAGGCCGGATTCGCGCAGGTACTGGTGTTGCAGGTCCCAGGCATAGCGCATCGGCGAATGCACGTAGCTGACATGCACCGTATCCGGCCCGGTCAGCACGCCCTTGGCCACCGCATGGCTGCTCGACAGCACCAGGTCGTAGCCCGACAGGTCGAACTGCTCCACCGCCAGCGGCATCAACCCGACATACTGGCGGAACATGCGCCGTGCGAACGGCAGGCGCTGAATGAAGCTGGTGCGCGGAACGTGGCCATGCAGGAAACCGCGCTCGGACGCAGGCAGGAAATCCACCACCGCGAACAGGTCGGCATCGGGGTAGCACAGCAGCATCTGCTCCAGCACGCGCTCGGCGCCGCTGTAGGTTTGCAGCCAGTCATGGACGATCGCGATCCTCATGCAGTCCCGTCCGCCGTGCCGAGCCCGGCGGCAAGCCCAGCCAGTCGGCGCGCGGCGGCCTCCCAAGTGAAGCCAGCGGCCCGCGCCCGCCCGGCCGCCCGCAGCCGGGTGGCGCAGTCGGGGTCGTCCAGCACCAGGCGCACCGCGCGGGCAATATCGGCAGGGTCGGCCGGGTCAACCAACAAGGCGGCATCGCCACAAACCTCCGGCAATGAGCCGGCACGGGAGGCCACTACGGGGCAGCCACAGGCCATCGCCTCCACCGCCGGCAAACCGAAGCTTTCGTCCAGCGACGGAAAGACGAAACAGGCGGCCCCTTCGTACAGCGCGCGCAGTGCGGCATCACCCTGGCGCCCGACGCAGCGAACCGACGCCGGCAATTCCAACACCTCGGTGCCAAAGATGCGGCGGTCGATGTCCCCGATCAGCACGAGGTCCATGCCGTATTCCACCAGCATCGCCGCGGTGGCCGACAGCGCCGACAGGTTCTTGTGCCGCGCGAGGCTTCCAACCGCCAGAACGTAGGGGCGTTCCAGCCCAAGACGCTGGTGCAGCCCCGGCGCGGGCGGAATGCGTAGCAGATGTCCGGCCCCCTCTCCCAACACCGTGATCGCCGCGGGATCGAGCCCCAGCCGGCCAGCCAATTCCCGTTGCGCGAATCCGGACACCGTGGCGATGCAGGCGCCGCGCCGCGCCAGTCCGCGCTGCAACAGGCGGTACCAGGTGCGGAACCGCCACGAATAGACGTCGGGCATGGTGAACACGCGCGCGTCGTGCACAACAACGATCTGCCTGCCAACCGCCAGCGGCGCGGTGTTGCCCAGGTTGAGCAGCACCCCACCCCGTAAATGCCACGGCAGCTCGAACTGTTCCCACGCATGACCGCCAAGGCACCCGACGCGGCGCGGCACGATCCCATCCTCGTCGCGGGCGCCGCGCGGGGCGATCACGTCGCATTCGGCAATTCCCCGTAGCGCACGCGTGATCTCGATGGCGAAGCGCTGCACGCCGGTGACCTGCTGCGTCAGGTAGCGGCCGTTGACCCGCAGCATCGGCGAGGCATTCATGCGGCATCTCCGGCATCGTTGGCAGCACCATCGTCCCGCCGCCGGGCCGCGCGCTGGCGCTGTTCGGCGTACCGCAGGCCGGCTAGATGCTCCACCCGCGCCGCCGCGGCAATCAGCGCGCCGACCAGCACGTGGAAGTCCAAGGCATTGATCGCCGGTGCCGACACCAGGGCGGCGGTGATTTGCCCCAGGATCGCCGCCGAGAGACCTTCCAGCCCCATCAACTGACCCGCATCCGTGGCCAGGCGCCGTGCCCGGCCCACCTGGCGCGTGACGCGCACGGCGAACCAGACCAGCAACGCGCAGCCGTAGATGCCCAGATTGGCCAACATCCCCGGCACCAGGCTGGAGGCCCGCACACTGCCCCAGCCGGCGCCAAGGCCATAGGTGGGCCACAGCACGCCAAGGCCATCCAGGTCCGATCGTGTGCGGATGGCGAAGGAGTCGCCCTCGGCCTTGTTCAGGCTCATCTGCGACACCAACGCGATGGATTCCTCAACCCGCGCCGACAACGTGGACAGCGCCAGTGCCATGGCGATACTGACGACAGCCACCGGCATGGCCCGGAAAAAGATGCGCGAGGCCAGCCGTGGCGGCGCCCAGGCGAGGCCATAGACCACCAGCCCGGTCGCCCCGGTGCCGAGCACGGCAAAACCCGTCGTCGAGGTAGAGGCCAGGAGGGCGGCCAGCGCCAGCGGCAGCAGAATGGCCGCCATTCGGCTCCTGAAGCCGCGCAGCATCAGCCACACGCAGCAGAATATAGTGCCGGAAAGATAGAAGGCCAGGGCGGCCGGCTCGCTGAACGGCCCGTTGATGCGCGGAACAATGCCCATAGTCTGTCCGGGATACAGCACCCATCCTGGATTGGAGTAAAAAAATGCTTCCGGATACCATAAACCTGTCATCTTGTGCACGAACTGCCATCCACAGATCGCCACGACAACATAACCCGCACCCAGGTAAATCCGGAGCAACTGAGCAACGTCAAAACGCGCGCGCGCGAAATAGAGCGCGCAGCAAATCAGCAGCGCGCTGTCGATAAGAAGGTAGAATGATTGCGTGATGTTGCCGCTACCGGGCGCGAGAGGCACCGGAATGTCGTAAGGCGGCGTCAGTTTCTGCGGCCACACGGTGAAGCTGCCGGCGAACAGGCGCGGCACCATGATGGCGGTGAAAAACGCGTAAGCGGCGGTCAGCACGAACGGCTCCAGCGTGCGCCAGGCGAGCGGGGCGCCGGGGAAGCGGGCACCCAGCAAGAACTGAACCGCCACATAGGCCAGGAACAGGCTCCCCGGGATCACCCCGGGCGGCAGGCCGAGCCCTCCGACCACCAGTGGTGTCGCCGCCCCGAACGCGCTAACCAGCAGCACCAGGTACAGCTGCCAGGTGGGTTGCAGGATCGCCGCCACGCACAGCGGCAGCAGGATGTAGCCGAAAAGGGTCAGTTCCATCGGCACACGCCCACCGGGCAGGCTTCGGCCCGCCCGCGACGAAAGCCCCGCTCAGCGCAGATAGCTGCCGTACTTGCGGTGGACATAGGCGTGGCTGCCCTCCGAGGCCGCCAGCGAGCGCAGATTCGCCTGCGTGATCACCACGCCGGCCACCTTGGCACCGTAGACGCGCAGTTGCTTCAGCGCCTGCAGCACCAGCACCCGCGGCGTGCGCCGCCAGCGCACCACCATCACGGTCGCATCGGCCATCAGCGACAGCACCCGGCTGTCGACCACCGCCAGCACCGGCGGCGAATCCAGCACGATGATGTCGTACTGCGCCCGTGCCTCGGCCACCAAGGCGCGCAGCGCGTCGGACGAGACGATGCTCTGCACGTTCGCCCGCGCCCCGGCCGCGGTGATCACATCAAGCTGGGTGGCCTCGTCGCGCTGCACCAGCTCGGCCAGGCCCTGGCCCGCCACCAGCGCGCCCACCCCCTGTTGCGGCGCGATGCCCAGCGTGGTGGCGATGCCGGGCCGGCGCAGGTCGCAATCGATCAGCAGGCTGCGCCCACCGGCGCGCGCCACGCTGCGGGCCAGCGCCACTGAAAAGAATGTCTTGCCCTCGTCGGGCAGGGCGGAGGTCACCAACACCACCTTCGGCCGCCCGGCCACGTCGGCCATCTGCAACGCCCCGCGCACGGTGTTGATGGCTTCCATGAACGGCCCGTCGCGGTCGTCGAGCATCAGTGCCGTGGCCCGGTCGCGGGCACGCGGAATGAAGCCCAGCGCCGACAGCCCGGTTTCCGCCTCCACCTGTTCGGCGGTGCGGAAGCCGGTTTCCAGCCGGTCGCGCACCAGGGCCGCGATCACCGCGATCAGGCACGACGCGAAGAACGACAGCACCAGCAATTGCCGCTTGGTCGGCGGTGCCGCACCCAGCGGGGTGGTGGCTCGCGAGATCATCGAGGCGTCGGGCTGCTGGCCGTCGCGCTGGTTCGAGCTTTGCTCGGCCCGGTTCAGCGTTTCGATATAGACAACCCGCGCAGCCGTTGCCTCGCTTTCCAGCTCGCGCAGCCGGATCTCGGCCTTGTTTTGGTCGGCGACCTGACTCTGCAGTTCGGCCAGGCTCTGGCGCAGCGAGTTTTCACGCGCCCGGGCGGCGGCGACCTCGCTCATGATCGAGCCGACGATCTTGGCCACCTCGTCGTCGATGCGCGTGCGCACCTCGCGCTCCTCGGCACGCAGCGCCAGCACGGCGGGATTCGATTCCAGCCGGCTCTGCGCCAAGCTGGCCTGCCGTGCCGCGATTTCGGATTGCTGCGTTCGCAACCGCTGGATCAGCGGCGAGGCGACCACCTCGGGGATGGCATACAGGCTGCCCTGGCCACGCTGGGCGGCGCGGATCTGGTCCAGGCTGACCTCGCGTTGCAGCCGCGCCGCGGTGGCCTGCACCAGCTGGGTGCTCAACTGGGCGAATTGCTGGCCGAGCATGGTCCCCCGCCGCTCGCCGACGCCACCGGCCGTGCTGCGGTCCTCGATCAGCCCGGCCTGCTCACGATAATTAGCCACCTCGCGCTCGGCCTCGCGCAGCTTGACCTTCAACGGGGCCAGCCGCTGGTCGAGGAAGTTGTTGGCGCGCTGGACGGCGCTGTCCTTCAGCTGCTTGTTGAAGGCGAGGTAGACTTCGGCGTACATGTTGGCGATCTTTGGCGCCAACTCCGGGTCCTCGGTGCGCGCCTGCACCGCGATCACGTAACTGCGGCTGTCGTTGCTCACCGTCAGCTTTTCGCCGGCCAACAGCGCGGCGGCGGCGCGCAGCTTCTCCTCGTCGGTCAACGCGGTCGGTTCGGGCGGCGCCTGGCCGGCGAGCGCGAGCAGCGGCGCGAACTGGGCGGCCAGCCCGCCGGGGCGGCGCGACATCGCGGCGTTGAATTCCGGCTCGCGCATCAGGTCCAACTGGCCGGCCACCGTGATCGCCAGCGCCTGGGACCGCAGGATGTCGACCTGCGTCTGCACCTGCAGCAGGTCGGACTGGCTGCCGCTGACGATCGCCTGCAGGTCGGACAGCGCGTTGCGGCGGGTATCGATCAGCACCAGCGCCCGCGAGTCGTAGATCGGCACCATGCTGGCGATCTGCACCGCGGCGCCGGCCATCAGGCAGATCACGGTGGCAAAGATCAGCAGTTTGCGCCGCCACAACAGGTCAACCAGGCGGAACGGCGAAACCGCGTCGGGCCCGCGCCCATCGGCAAGAATATCAACCTGGAGACCGTCGGTGGGCCGGGTCAGCGACATGGTGCACGCCCGGCGGGGCCCCCACCGCTTGGCGACAAGCCGGCGCGAAGGCGCGGTACGGCGGCGTCACTCATGACCCGGTGCAATTCCCGTGGCGCTGAAAGGTCGAATGCCAAGCCTCGTTGATAGCAACAATCCATGCGCAGGTCCAATGTCCTCACACAACGCGAAATCGCGGGGAAATCCCGCGACAGGCGGAGCACGGCGGCTAAAAAACGGCGGCTGCAACCGAACGGCGAAGCTAAAAAGACGCGCTGCTTCGTTTGGTGAGATTATGGCCGGTCGTCACGGATTGCAAGCAGCCGGCGACAGAGGGAGCATGCTGGGCGAGGGCGGGAGGCGTGGTGGTCTGGAGGGCGCGCGGAGCCGGCGGGGTCGGGGCGGGGTTGTTCCTGCTGCTGGGCCTGTGCGCCGGCACGTCGGCCCGCGCCCAGGTGATCGACCGCTATTTCCCACCCGGCCTGCCCGGCTACGGCGCCGCAGTGGGGGTCACGGTGCAATCGCGGGCCCGCCAGGAATGGGAGCCGCTGGGGGTCCGCATCGGCGGCGTCGTGGTGCGGCCGAACCTGTCCACCGGCATCGGCATGACCAGCAATGCGCTCGGCCAGCCTCGGGGCCGGCCGAGCGCGCTGGTGCAAACCTCCGGCAGCGTGCTGGCCGGCACCGATTGGGGGCGCCATTCGCTCGGCGGCTTCGTCAGCTTCGACGACCAGCGCGTGCTGGCCGCCACCGGCCAGTCGGCCACTGCCTGGACCGCCGCCCTGGGCGGCACCGCCGAAATCGGGCGCGACCAGCTGGTGCTGGGGGCCGCCCATCTCGACCTGTTCCAGACCGCGCGGGCGCTGGACGGGCTGCCGATCGACCGGCCTGGCCGCTTTCAGGTGAACAACGCCCGCGCCAGCTACACTTGGCGCAGCGGCCGGCTGTCGTTGGCGCCGGGCCTGTCGGTCAGCGACACGCGCTATGACGACGTCTTCGTCGGTGGCCGGCGGGTGGTGCAACGCTACCGCGACCGTGTCGCCGTCGAGGGCAACGTGACCACGCGCTGGGAACTGGCGCCGCAGCGTGACCTGGTGCTCGACCTGCGCGTGGTGCGCTTCAACCATGCCCGCCGCGAACCCGGCCGGGCGAGCCGCGATGCCACCACGATCGCCATGCTGGGCGGCATCGACTATGCCGCCGATGCGGTGTGGCGGGTGCGCGCCCTGGCCGGCATCCAGCATCGCAGCTTCGCCGACCCGACGCTCAGGCCCGTCACCGGCCCAATCGCCGAAGCCTCGGCGATCTGGACTCCCTCGGGCCTCACCACAGTTACCGCCACCCTGTCGCGCCGGATCGAGGATGCCGCGGAACTGACCGCCGTCAGCTACACCTTCACCGGCGTTCGCCTGGCAGTCGACCACGAGCTGTATCGCAACGTGCTGCTGGCGGCCTATGCCGATCTCCAGCAGGCTGAATATCAGCAGCGCAGCGGACGCGACCGGCTGGCCGGGTTCGGGCTGGGGGCAACCTGGCTGATCAACCGCCGCCTGCGCGCCGCCGCTACCTGGGACTTCACCACGCGCCGCCGTGCCGACGGCACGACGGTGGACGAAGGCGTGGCGCTGCTGCGGCTGCGCTTTGCGATGTAGGATGGTAATCGTGACAAGCTGGACAGCATGGGCGGAAACCGCATGGCGTTGAGATGGAGCCTGATCGCGCTGCTGCTGCTGGCCGGGTGCAGTCGCATCAAGGACCTGCCGCCGCTGCCCGAGGGCGGCGATGCGGCCTATCGGCTGGGCGCGGGCGACCAGGTGAGGCTGCTGACCTTCGGCGAGGAATCGTTGTCGGAAATCTTCCGCGTGAACGACGCCGGCGCCATCGCCCTGCCGCTGCTCGGCCCGGTGCCGGCACGCGGACGCACCACCGATGAACTCAGCCGCGCCATCATCGCCGAACTGACCCGGCGCAACCTGATCCGCGATGCCTCGGTGGCCGTGGAGGTGGTGGAATACCGGCCAATCTTCATCCTCGGAGAAGTGAACCGGCCCGGGCAATATCCCTATCAGCCCGGTATGACCGTGCTGAGCGTGGCCGCCATCGCCGGGGGGTTCACCTATCGCGCGGTGCAGGACCAGGCCGCCGTCGTGCGGCTGATCGAGGGCAAACCGGTGGAGGGGCGGGCGATCCCGCTGACACTGCTGCGGCCGGGGGATGTGGTGACGGTTTATGAGCGGGTTTTCTAAAGCAGCGTAAGGCAAGGCGAGGGCTCTGCCCTCAAACCCGCTGGGGCGTCGCCCCAGGCCCCAATTATTCCGATAACGAAACAATTATGACGCAATTGCCCCGTTGGTCAGGTGGGTTGAATTTTTCGAACTGGCGGCGCGAAACGGCGGTGGGTCTCGCCGAGGCGGCCGGGGGAATAGGTTAGCCAGGCGCGGCGTTGCCGCGCGGGGATACGGGGGATTGCAGGTGTCCTGGGGCGCGGCGGGCGGGGGCGGCGGGGCCGCTCCGGCAGGCGCAGGATCGGCGGCAGGGGGTCGTAGCTGAGCATGCGCAGGAGCGGGCGCAGGATGCGGCCGGCCTGCGGCGCTGCGGCGAGGAGCTCGACCATCTCCGGGCGGGCCAGCAAGGCCTCGACCTGGCCCGTGAACTGGGCGGTGGGCTGGATCATGCGGACCAGCCAGCCGCGGCCGGTGGGAAGCCGCACGCGGGGGCGGTGCCGGGGTGGTTCGGTGGCGGTTTTTGCCGGGGGCGGGCGGCCGGGGCGGGGCTTGGGGAGGCGGCCTGCCTGCCAGCGGGCAAGCAGGCGCTCCAGCCGCGGGGCAGCGCGGTTGAGGTAGCCCCCGAGGAAACCCATCAAGGGATGGATCGCCGCGGTGCGCGCGGCGTGCTGCATGACCGTCGCCCAAAGGGCGCGCATGGTCATGCCGAGCAGCGCTGCGGCCGTTGGGAGGGAAGGGGCGGTTTGTTCGGTAACGTTAGTTATTTACGCTATGCCGGCATTCGGTGCAAGGGATTTCTCACCGACAGGTAGCCGCCCTTCCGGAGGGGGTCTGGGGCGAAGCCCCAGCGGGTTGAGGGCAGAGTCCTCGCCTTTCTGTTAGCTTTGACTCCCCGCCGCGCTTCGGTGGCGAAGCGGCGGCCGCGTACTACCCAGGCGCGATAGCGCGCCTACAAGCCGAACGAATAGGTCAGCGACAGCGCCCCGAACACCTGGTTGGGGTTGCCGCGCCCGCCGCGCACCAGCGGCGAGTCGGCCGCACCGCCTAGCAGCCGGTTGAACTCGACGATGGCGGCCACGCTCCAGTTGGCGGTCAGCGCATAGCTTGCAAAAACCCCAACGCCGGCCGAGGTCAGCCCGCCGCCGGGACGATAGGGTGCGTAGCCCGTACGCGCCGCTTGCTGCGTGTCGACGCCGAAATAGCGGCGCGTGAAGCTATCGTTGCCCAGGTTCAGCCGCGGACCGAACGACAGCACCATCCCGTTGATCGGGCGCAGCACCGCGTCGGCGCGCACCTCGCCCACCAGGCCGTCGTGCCCGCCCGTGCCATGGCGCACCTCGGCACCCAGGCGCACCAGGCCTACGCGATACTCAACGAAGGCGCCGATTTCGGGCGCCCAGCCGATATCCCCCATGCCGCGCAGCACCGCATTGGTCTTCTGCTCGCGCGGGAAGCGCAACCGCAGAACCGGCCCGGCGCGCCAGCCATTGGCGTTGATGAGGTTCGCCCCGATCGACGGCAGCCCGCCCGCGGTCGAGAGGAACAGCGTGTCGCGCCACCGCACGTCCACCAGCGGGAGCGGCATCGCCACCATGCTGCGCGAACCGGCGTAATCCGGCCGCACCGCAAACCCCGCGCCGAGCGAAACGCGGAAATTGCCCTGGCGGACAGTGCCGGGCTCGGTGGTGGTGTCGGGCGCGGCCACCGACGGCGCCTGCGCGCGCACGGCGATCGGGGCCATTGCCGCTACCATCGCGATCCCTGCCAGGCCTAGCCGTCGTGTGCGTCGAATCATCGCTACCTCCACTCCGGCCCCGATATTAGGGTTTGACGGATTTCCGCAAGACCTGCCTCGCAAACTTCGTTTAGCCCCTGGCCATGCCTGGCTGCGCGGTGGCACGGCGCCGCGCTCGTACCAATCGGCCTCGTGATTGACCGTTGTAGAAAGGCGAGGCCAGGGCTTTACCCCTTATTCCAATCACTGTTTGGGATGACCCATGGCCAAGCAAGGCCAGGGCGTCGCCGTCGCGGCGCGAAGCCGCGCCCACGGGGACCCACCAGGGGCCAAGCCCCAGGACCTTAAATATATGAAAATAACTGGGTTTCCAAAGGCCTTAGGCCTTTGGTGGGTCCAGGGCAAAGCCCTGGCCTTGGCTTTCTCTATCGGTCAATCATTAGAGGGTTTGTTATTAGGCACGAAGATAAGGAAGGCGAGGGCTCTGCCGTCGCGGCGCGAAGCCGCGCCACGGGACCCGGAAAAGCGTCAGAGACCCTTTTGATCCCATTACCATTAGTGGCCGCGCCCGCTGCCATCAGTCGAACCAGCGTATCAATCTGGGTCCGCTGGCGTTCCCAAATGATCAGCCTATTGGAATTTTTAGCTTTTCTTGGAAAGAAAGGTCCAGGGGCTTGGCCCGTCGCGCGAAGGCGCGCTCGGGACCTGGCGGGTCTGGGCAGAGCCCAGCCTCCCTTATCTTCGTGCCTATGGGGCGAAGCCCTGGCCTTGCCTAACAAAGGGTCGTTGTCGACGCCGGCTGGTACACTTGATTGGATCTCTCTCTAGCGCGCACCAGGCACAGCGCGAACAGGGCGGCCTGGACCGGCGGGCCGGTCCAAAAGAAGCGCGATGTCAGGAACAGCAGCGCCGGCAAAATCAGCACTGCGCCGGCCACTGCGGCCTCGGGCCAGGGTAGCGCCCGCCGCCCGGCCAGCAGCCCCAAGCAAGCCGCGGTCACGACCGGCAGATCGTAGACGAAGCCATAGGGGGTGGCGAGCAGCACCCCGGCCAGCAGCACGCACGCCGCCTCGGGCGTTGGCCCGCGGCGCCATGTGGCGGCGACGCCCAGCACGATCAGCACCGAGACGCCGGCCTGCACCACCAGCCCGGTTGCGCGCGCGACCCCGAACAGCGACAGCACGCCGGTCACCGTCGGCTGGCGATAGGCGCTGATCCAAGTGGCGGCATAGTCGCCCTGTGCGAGGAGTGATACGTACCAGTCCACCCAGGCGAGCGGGCCGATCCACAGGGTGCTGGCGACGATCAGCAGCAGCCCGGTGACCATAGCGGCGCCGATCGCGCGCCATTGCCGGCCGGCCAGCAGCGCCACCGGCAGCAGCACCGCCATCTGCGGCTTGACGCAGGCCAGCGCCAGCAGCACCCCGCCCCAGCCCGGCCGCGCCGGCAGCAGGCGCAGCCCGCCCACCAGCAGTGCGGCCAGCAGCAGCCCGTTCTGGCCGTAGCCCAGGCACAGCGTGGTCGCCGGCCCCAGCACGCACAGTGCCACGATCCAGCCCTGCCAGCGCCCTCCGCACACCGCCAGCGTGAACGCGGCGACCGAGGCGATGCCCCACAGCACCGCGGCGGTCCAGATGTCGAAGGCGGCCAGCGGCGCCACCAGGAACAGGTAAGGCGGCGGATAGACGAAAGGCTGGCTCTTCAATTGCCCGTCGAACAGCCCGCGCTGGAAGGCGAACATCGCGTCATGGTCGTAGATCGCCGGGCCGGGGTGGGTGAAGGCGAATTTGGCGTAGCTCCAGTGCGCGAAGAAGTCGCTGAACGCCATGTTGCCGCTGCGGATCACCGGCGCCAGCCGCGCGGCCATGTACCACATGAACGCCACCGACACCGCCAGCAGCAGCGCCAGGGCTGCGCGAAACAGCCAGCCCCGCACATCCACCCCAGCCCGCCATAGCTTCATCAACCGCATCGCGTCCCCGCTCTGGCGGCCCACCGCCCAGTTGGCGATACTGCGGCGACGCAGCGGAGGATGCCATGCAGTTCACCATCTCGCCCGACATCGAGGCCAAGCGGGTGGCCATCCGCCGCTTCGTGGATGAGCGGCTGATTCCGCTGGAGCGCGACCGCGCCAGCTACGACCCGCACGAGAACATCCGCCACGGCCTGTTGGCCGAGCTGCGCCAGGAGACGCGGGCCATTGGCGTCTGGGCCCTGCAATCGCCCACTTCGCGCGGCGGCGGCGGGCTGAAAATGGCCGAGCAGGCGGTGCTGTATGAGGAGATGAACCGCTCGATCTTCGGCCCCGTCTGCTTCAACTGCTCGGCGCC